>JBJOPP010000282.1:0-5438 GCA_046050685.1 Bacteroidota bacterium | reverse complement strand
TTATTGAAGAACCACCCGCTAACACCTTGTTTTTCTTTGTTGCGAATTCTTCTGAAAACATATTGAATACCATTCTATCGCGTGTTCAAACCATTCAAATCCCGAAGATTGACGAGCATTCCATTGCTGATGGTCTAAAACATATGGGTGTCGATGAGCATAAAATTCCAGATATTGCGCACTACGCAGACGGTAGTTGGGATGTGGCTGTGCGTTTAAGAGACAACAACGATCCGAATGAATTTTTAGCCATGCAATTTCAAAATTGGATGCGTCATTGCTATTCTAAAAAGGTTCCGGCATTGTTTGCGTGGTCAGAAAAAATGGCTGAGTTAACACGAGAAGATTTAAAGCATTTCATCTTATATGCGCTGGATCAAATGCGTCAAAATTTAGTGTTGAATTACACTTCAGAGAATATTTCTCGTTTCACTGCAAGTGAGAAAGCCTTTGCCCAAAAATTCTCGCCTTTCATCAATCATTTGAATATTGAAGATATCATGCTCGAATTAGAAGCGGCGCACCGCAGTATTGGTCAAAACGTGAACAATAAAATTCTTTTCTTCGAGCTTTCCATGCGCATCTTCCGATTACTGAATCGAAAAGAAAAAGCATAAAAAAACACCTCCGAAGAAGTGTTTTGTTTTTGAGGTCCCGAGCGGATTCGAACCGCTGTACGAGCTTTTGCAGAGCTCTGCCTAGCCGCTCGGCCACAGGACCCTTGCGGACAGCAAATATACGTTCTTTATTGAATAATCCGAATCTTTTCAATACTCTTCCTTATAAATAATTGTATTTTCGCTGAAAACCTGTCTTATGAATAAAAAAGTTGCCATCATAGTTATTAGCGTCCTAGGCGTTATGTGTCTTAGTCTTGCCTTTTGGGTAAAGGTGAGTCGCGATCGTATAGTTGCTTTAGAAAACAGCATGGGCGCTTTAAACGTACTTGCAATGGACGCGGCAAATGCCACTCCAGAACAAATCATTGAACTCTATAAGTTGGCGGAAGATTCGTTAACGAACATGAAAATGATGTACGACACATTAACGACGGACAATACCGAAATGATGGCGCAAATCGAAGCGCAACGTACACAAATCGAAGGATTGTTGAAGCGTGCGAAAAACAAAGATTACGACATCAAGAAACTCCTTGCAGAAACACAAACCCTTCGAAACATCATGAAGGGATACATTCACCAAATCGATTCTCTTCAACAAGATAACGACCGTTTGTTTGCTGAAGGACAACAAGCCAAACAACAAGCTACTGCTGCTGAAAACAGAAGTAAAACGCTCGAATCTGATTTGAATTCAACCAAAGAAATCGTGAAAGCAGGATCTGTTCTTTCAACAGGCGGATTTTATTCTACCGGTGTGTTCGCTAGAAACAGCGGCGCTGAAGTCGTTTCTGAGCAAGCAAGAAAATCTACAATGATCAAAACGTCGTTCACGCTGCGTGAAAACAGAATTGTAAAACCGGGAAGAAAAACACTTTATCTAAAAGTTATCGGACCCAATGGGAACACCCTCAACGGTAAAGGTGGCGGAAGCTTCACTGCAACAGGACAAGCAGATACATTCGGTGCTTCACGTGAAATAGATTACCAAGGTCAAGACACCGATGTAAGTATTTACTTCACGCCAACAGCTCCTTTTGACAAAGGAACCTACCGCTTGGAAATTTATGAAGGTGGAAACTTGATTGGTAAGTCTGAAGTAATTCTGAAATAAGCCTGTGAAAAAAGCCCTCAAAATTGTTCTCATTGTTTTAGGTTCAATTGGGCTTCTTATTGGAATACTTTACCTCACGGGCAATAGCTATCTGCCTCGCGGTGTTTATTGCACTTATCTCCACGGTAAGAGCAAGCCCGATATTGATGACCTGTCTCTTTTCCACACAAGAAAAATAAACCGTGGTGAGGCGATAAATCTTCCAGCCAAATTAAAGGTGCTCTCGAATGAAAATGTTGCGTTTTTAAACTCAACAGAGTCTGAAGCTTTTTTAGTTTTCAAGAACGATACACTTGTTTCAGAATGGTATGGTCATCTGGGAGCAGACACCACGCACTGGAACTCTTTCTCCATGGCGAAAAGCTTCATTTCAATGCTTATTGGATGCGCAATTGAAGAGGGGAAAATTACATCATTGAATGATCCCATTTCAAAATACATTTCATGGAACAGCAAGGATGTAACCATTGAACAACTGCTGCACATGAGCAGCGGAATTCCTTTCGGTGAAAGCTATAACAGTCCGTTCGGATATATGGCCAAAGCTTACTACGGAAGCGATTTAAAGTCCATTACAGCACCTTTTCAAGTTGAACAAACACCAGGGTCATATTGGTCTTACGAAGGCGGAAACACCGTGTTGTTGGGAATGGTGTTAGAGGCGGCTACGCAAAAAAACATTTCAAATTATTTCGAAGAAAAAATCTGGTCGAAAATTGGGGCAAGTTCTTCCGCCTATTGGAACTTAGATAAAGAAAACGGATTTGAAAAACCCTTTACGGGTGTGTATGCCACAGCGAAAGACTTTGCAATGCTCGGGCAGTGTATTCTACATGATGGGAAGGTAAATGAAACGGTTGTTCTCGACTCTGCCTTTCTTGCGGAATCATTTGAGCCGTGGACAATTCAAGACAGAAATAATTCAGTGTGCAATTGGTACGGATTGCATTGGTGGATGGGCGAAGTAGACGGTGTAAAATTCAAATCGGCACGTGGAATGCGCGGTCAATATATTGTAATGCTTCCCGAAAAAAACATGGTCATTGTTCGCATTGGACACCAACAATCGAAAGAGCGTATTGATCACATGCCGGTAGATCTCTTGACCTACATTCGAATGGGATTATCGCTTTAGTACGCGCGCTCTGCTCTTCCTTCCATGTAATTGATGAAGGCTTTGTTCACCACTTTGTTTCCGCCCGGAGTAGGATAATTTCCAGAGAAATACCAATCGCCTTGGTTGTTCGGACAAGCATCGTGAAGACCTTCTATTGTTTGGAAAAGCACGCTAACCTTAGCTTTCGTGCCTTCAGGAGTAACAAGTTGAGCAACCATTTCAGAGATTTCCTCTTGGCTATATGCTTCGTATACTTCCTTCACATAATTTCTCACTTGTTCTTTCGGAACGCCTTCTTGGTCTTTACATTTTTTGTAAACAACGTCGAGAATTGCCTCTTTTCCGTCACGCTTCAATAGAGCAACAATTGCTTGAAACGCAATGAAATCGCCCATTTTCGCCATGTCTATCCCGTAACAATCGGGATAACGAATTTGCGGAGCTGAAGAGACAATAATGATTCTTTTCGGCACCAAGCGGTCTAACATTTTAATGATAGACTTCTTCAGCGTTGTTCCGCGAACAATCGAATCGTCAATAACCACAAGGGTATCAACACCTGGTTTAACTGTTCCGTGCGTAACATCGTATACATGCGAAACCATTTCATCACGTGCAGAATCCTGTGTAATGAATGTGCGCATTTTAACATCCTTAATCGCAATTTTCTCAATGCGCGCGCGCTTTCGAACAATGGCTTCAATCTCTTCGTTCGACCACGTTCCTGAAGTTAGTTTTTCAATCTTAACATCGTTCAAATGATCTTCCAAGGCTTTGATCATTCCGTAAAACGCTGTTTCAGCTGTGTTAGGAATGAAAGAAAACACGGTATTTTCCAAGTCGTAATTCACTTCTTTCAATACACGCGGAACAATGTTCTTTCCTAAATCTTGACGCTCTTGGTAGATAGACGCATCGTTTCCTCTCGAAAAATAAATGCGTTCAAAAGAACATGGCGTGAGTGCAGTCGAAGGCTTAATTTCCTTCATAGAAGAACTTCCGTCTTTCTTCACCACATAGGCACAACCTGCAGGTATTTCCTTAATCTGATCAAGTGGAACATTGAAGGCACTTTGAATCGGTGGACGCTCGCTTGCAACTACACAAACCTCATCGTCTTCGTAATAAAACGCAGGTCGAATTCCATTTGGATCGCGGTAAACAAAAGCGTCTCCGTGTCCCAACATTCCCACCATTGCAAATCCTCCGTCCCAATCCTTACTCGCTCTTTGCAATACGCGCTGAATGTCTATGTTCTTCGATATTAAATCTGAAATTTGTTGATTTGAATAGCCTTGTTGATGGTACTGATTGAAAAGAACTTGGTTTTCTTCGTCGAGGAAGTGACCAATTTTTTCCATCACTGTAACTGTATCTGTGCGCTCCTTCGGATGTTGTCCTAATTCAACAAGAAGTCCGAATAATTCGTCTACATTGGTTAAGTTGAAATTCCCTGCAAGCACGAGGTTGCGGGTCATCCAGTTGTTTTGACGAAGGAATGGGTGACAATTTTCAATGCTATTTCCACCGTATGTTCCGTATCTCAAATGCCCTAAAAATACTTCACCTGTGAACGCATAGTTGTTCTTTAAGTGTTGAGCATTTTTCAGTTTATCTGGATTCTTTTTTGCCAATTCTGCAAATCGGCTCATCACTTTTGCAAACACTTCACGAACCGGTTGAGCATCGTTACTTCGAATTCTAGAAATGTATTTTTTTCCAGGTTCTGGGTCTAACTTAATGTTCGCTAAACCAGCGCCATCTTGGCCTCGGTTATGCTCTTTCTCCATGAGGAGATACATTTTGTTTAGTCCGTAAAAAGCTGTTCCGTATTTATCGGTGTAATGCTGAAGAGGCTTCTTCAGTCTAAGAAATGCGATTCCGCACTCGTGTTTGATAGCGTCACTCATGGAGTGAAAAATAATTTGCGGCGAAGATAGTCTATGCTTCGTGTATGTTCGAAATAATTAAATCCAATTCTCTATTTTGAATGGTAATTTTTGAAATTACTTGGGGAAAATAACTGAAATGAAAAAGTTAGCTTAGAGAAAAAATAAGATTATGAAAACATTAACTCTACTTGCTAGCTTGCTACTCTCTCTAGGAATGGCAGCTCAATCTCACGGTGAAATCTTTGGAAAAATCATCGATGAAAACAACAACCCTATTGCAGGCGTAATTGTACGTGCAGAAAACAACGGTATTGTTGTGGGTGCCGCAACAGACGAAAGAGGAATCTACCGAATAAACGGTGTTGAGCCTGGAACATACAACTTGTTCTATGACCTCATTGGATACAGCCAACTTCAGGTTTCGGACGTTATGGTGAAGTCCGATCAAATTCGCAAACTTTCAGATTATACGCTTACTACAGCTAGTTACGGAACAGGTGGGCCTGTTATCATTCGTGCTGAAAAGCCACTTATCGATATAAACGGTGGAACCGCAATTTCTCTTGGTGCAAAAGAGCTGAAAGACAACGCTGCTGCAAATGGAGGCTCGCTGAAGTCAATTCTATCTTCAATGACCAGTGATATTAAAACAAGCGATCGTGGAGAAGAACTTTATTTCCGTGGAAGCCGCTCTG
>JBJOPP010000281.1:0-3872 GCA_046050685.1 Bacteroidota bacterium | reverse complement strand
CACGAATATTTTTATCGGTAACAATTCCACCTAATGCAATAACTGCAATTTCAGAAGTACCACCTCCGATGTCGATGATCATATTTCCCATTGGCTCTTCAACGTCAACGCCAATACCAATTGCAGCAGCCATTGGCTCGTGAATCAAATAAACTTCTTTTGCACCAGCGTGCTCAGCTGAATCTTTTACCGCGCGCTTTTCAACCTCTGTAATTCCAGATGGAATACAAATTACCATTCTCAATGAAGGTTGAAACATTTTTCCGCCTTTGTTAATCATTTTGATTAACCCCTTAATCATATCTTCAGCCGCATGGAAATCGGCGATAACACCGTCTTTCAGCGGACGAATAGTCTTAATATTTTCGTGTGTTTTACCATGCATTTGTTGCGCTAAACGCCCAACAGCAACAGTTCTACCGGAAACTCGGTCACGAGCAATAATAGATGGTTCATCTACAACCACCTTATCATTCATGATAATAATGGTATTTGCCGTACCTAAGTCAATGGCAATTTCTTGTGTTAGGAAACTAAAAAGTCCCATGCTTTTCCTTCTTTAAAATCGGTTAATTGAAAACACTGCGATAAGCTACAAAGATAAGCGCGCCACAAGCTTTCCAACGAATCGTTAAGAATTTTTTTGTAGCGTTCGTTTTGGGTTAATTTCGCAAAAAAATAACTATGTCATTCGAACTACCAAATCTACCCTACGCATACGATGCACTTGAACCACATTTCGATGCGCGTACCATGGAAATTCATCACAGCAAACACCACGCTGCATACACTACAAATCTGAACAGCGCTATTGCTGGTACCGACTTGGAAAATCTTTCCATCGAAGAAGTAATGGTAAAAGGATTTGATACACCTGCAGTAAGAAACAACGGTGGTGGATTCTACAATCACAATCTATTTTGGGAAATACTTTCTCCAAACGGTGGAAAAGTTACCCCTACAATGGAAGCCGCAATTAACGAGGCTTTTGGATCATTTGAAGCGTTCAAAGATATGTTCGTTAAAGCTGCAACCACTCGCTTCGGTTCTGGTTGGGCTTGGTTGTGTGTGAAGGACGGAAAACTTGAAGTTTGCTCTACACCAAACCAAGACAATCCATTGATGCCAAATGTTGGCTGCACTGGATTTCCAATTTTAGGATTAGACGTTTGGGAACACGCTTACTATCTGAACTATCAAAACAGACGTCCAGATTACATTCAAGCTTTTTTCAATATTATAAATTGGGAAGTGGTTGAAGCTCGCTACAATAGCGCGAAGTAATTCTTCGGATTAAAAAATAATTAAGCCCTCGAGATTCTCGGGGGCTTATTCTTTTCGAGCTCTTAAGACGAAATTTTGTCCCAAATAAACACGTCGTACTTGCTCGTCAGAGGCCAAGTCTTCAGCGCTTCCCGACTTCAATATATTTCCATCGTACAACAAATATGCACGATCGGTTATGGTCAACGTTTCTTGTACGTTATGATCTGTAATCAGAATTCCAATGTTACGCTCTTTCAGTTTCCAAACAATGCGTTGAATGTCTTCAACAGCAATGGGATCGACGCCTGCAAAGGGTTCGTCTAACAAAATAAATTTAGGATCGGTCGCCAATGCGCGAGCAATTTCAGTACGTCTTCTTTCACCGCCACTCAAGTGATGACCAATG
Organism: Bacteroidota bacterium; assembly: GCA_046050685.1. Taxonomy (GTDB): domain Bacteria; phylum Bacteroidota; class Bacteroidia; order Flavobacteriales_D; family Sanyastnellaceae; genus CAIZGX01. The sequence goes on along the minus strand of JBJOPP010000281.1, from coordinate 2,200 downwards.
TATTTTCTTCTTTCCGTAAGACCGAATTCTTCCAATAGCGCATCCAATTTTTCGGATTGTTCCTTCTTCGAAAGTCCCGTTAATTCCAACACTGCCTTAATGTTGTCTTCAACAGATAACGAGCGGAAAATAGAAGCCTCTTGTGGTAAATATCCTACACCCATTTTCGCACGCTTGAACATAGGCATGTGCGTGATCTCTGTATCATCGAGCAACACTTTTCCTTGATTCGGTTGAATGAGGCCTGTTACCATGTAAAAGCTTGTGGTTTTTCCAGCTCCGTTCGGACCCAATAAGCCTACAATCTCGCCTTGCTCAACATGGAACGAAACGTCTTTAACTACCGTTCTTTTTCCGTAAATCTTTTGAATGTTTTCTGCTCTTAACTGCATAGTGCGAAAATAGGCATCAAAGCGCTTCTTTTTGCAACGGCCTTGGTAAAAGAGCAAAGGTCATTCTGTGGTGAGCGCACGGGCCGTATTCCGCTATTGCAGCGCGATGAGCCTTGGTTGGATAACCCATGTTGCGATCCCAAGCGTAATGCGGAAATTCTTCGTGCAACTTCAACATGAATTCATCTCTGTGGGTTTTCGCTAAAACTGAAGCCGCGGCAATATTCATGAATCGCGCATCGCCTTTGATCATGCACGTATGCGAATATCCTTCTAGTGCATAAAATCGATTTCCATCTACCAATAAATGCGATGGCTTCAACTTTAATTTCAATGTGGCTCGCTGCATTCCAGTTATTGAAGCGCGAAGAATATTCAGCTGATCAATTTCCTGTGGTGAAACAAACGATACACTCCAAGCAACAGCTTCCTTCTCTATGACACCGCGCAATTCATCGCGATGCTTCTTGCTCATTTGCTTTGAGTCGTTCAATAACGGATGTGAAAATCCAACGGGAAGAATTACTGCAGCGGCAACCACCGGGCCTGCTAGGCAGCCTCTTCCGGCTTCATCGAGGCCAGCTTCATTGCTATCTGTGTGGAAGGGTAACATTCTTTTCAAAAATAAAAAAGGGTCAGCCGAAGCTAACCCTTTTCATAAAGTATTTATCGATTAATTATCTGCAAGAGTGAACTTAATCGGAATGGTCAAGAATACACGTTGCGAAACCCCGTTTTGTTTTCCTGGGTTGAACTTGCCTAATTTCTTACAAGCTGCTAACGCTTCTCTATCTAATCCTTTTCCTCCTTCAACACCACGTGTTACCGTGAAGTTTGAAGGTGTTCCATCTTTCTCAACAACGAAGTTCACGAATACCGTTCCTTCAATGTTTTGAGTCTTTTCTTGTTCAGGATAAGTGATGTTGTTGTACAAAAACTCATACAACGCTTTCTCACCACCTGGGTAAGCAGGCATCTCTTGAACGAAAGTCAATGGCGCATCTACTTTGTCGTTTTTGTTGTCGACAGGAGTGTATACAGCAATTGCATCAGATGGACCCATTGGACCGTCTTCACCTTCAGTGGTTTCATCAGCAATCTTCTCATCCTTCAACTTGTCATTTGAAGGCGGTGGGGTTTCCACATTTTCTTCAATAACAATGGATGTAAATTGTATCTGACGCACACTTGGCGGTGGCGGTGGCGGTGGCGGTGGGGGTGGCGGTGGCGGTGGCGGCTCGTTCGGATCCGTTGGTGGAGGCGCAATCATTTCTGCGTTCATTTCCACCTTCACCTCTTTTTCCTTTTTTTCGCCTTTGGCTAAGATGACTGGTGTGATTAGCGCTCCAGAGACCAAGAAAATACCAGAAAACACTGCAATGGCTAGAACGCTGCCATACATAGAACGAATTCTATAGGCTCCGTAAGCTTTGTTTTTGTTTTCAAATACTTGCTCATTACGATCTGAAGCCATAATGCTATTCCAGCCCGCTTCAAAGCCTAGGAATGTAACCACAGCTGCTGCTGTAGCTACAGCCACCAAGTCTGAGTGGTTGCTAAGAAAATCAGTTACTGCTGACATAATGGTTTGCTTTTATAATGTGCAGTACAGGCCTACACATCAATCGTTCATTTCAATTTTAATTCTGCTACTTTTTCTGGTGAAAGGAAAAGCAATGCTTCACGCGCTTCCATATCCATGATTGCACGCTTCTTTACACTAGTAATGTTCAGTTCATCAATTGCATTAACAACATTCTTCCACTTTGTGGTTGGCATTGTTTTCACAATTACGAATGGCGCAAGAG
>JBJOPP010000280.1:0-3232 GCA_046050685.1 Bacteroidota bacterium | reverse complement strand
ATTCGAAAAATTCAAATAATTTTCGCACTTCCCTACCAATTTCCAAATGGGCTGTAAGTAAAGTTGTATCGGAATAAACATTCGCTGTTTTTTCGTGGAAATTCCCTGTTCCGATATGGGTAATACGTTCTGTTGATCCATTGATTTTGCGACTGATTTGAAAAATCTTACAGTGCACTTTCAATCCTGGTACCCCTGGAATTACCTCTACTCCCGCCTCTTGCAATATTCGGGTAATCTCTATGTTGTGCTCTTCATCGAAACGCGCTTGAACTTCAACAATAGCAACTACGCGTTTTCCATTTTTCGCGGCATTCACCAATGCATGCAAAATATGCGAATCACTTGCAATACGATACATCGTAATTCGAATGGTTCGAACAAGCGGATCAATTGCAGCCGCGCGAAGCATATCTAAAACATGTGCAAATTTTTGATACGGATAATGAAGGAGAATGTCTTGCTTGGCAACGGTATCTAAAATATTCTGTGACTTCTCCAATAGGTTATGCGCCAAAGGAGGAGCTGGAGCAAAATTCAAATCAGGTCTATTGAAACTTGGGATTTTCATAAAGTCTTTTTTATTGTGGTATCTACCGCCCGGAATAATGTTTTCCGCGTCTTTAATCTTTGTCTTCAACAGTAAAAAATCAAGGAGTTCCTTGGGCAGTTTTCTATCAAAGTTTAGACGTACATAATCGCCCTTATCTCTTTGTTGAATGCTCTTCGAAATTTTATCGAAGACGCTCTTCGAGTAATCTTGCTCGAGGTGGTATTCAGCATCGCGCACTACCTTTATGTCGAAGGCCTTGGCGGTTTGCACCTTGAATACGCTGAATATTTTTCGCAATGAAAGACGAATAACATCTTCCAAAAGAATAACATTTATGGAACCATCTTCCGTAGGAAGAATCACAAAGCGCGAGATCGTGGTTGGAACTTCAATTAACGCATGTACCTTTTGTTTGGTTCGTGTTACGATATTCACAATTAGATACAACTCGTTGTCTTTCAAAGGAGGGATATTTCCTTTTGTCTTCAGAATAATTGGTATAATGTGATGTCTCACATTTTCTTCGAAGTAGGATTGAAGAAACTCTTTTTGGCTAGCCGAAATTTGCGTTTCACTTTTGAAATGAATGCCCTTTTCAGCGAGATTCGCTTTGGTGTTTTCAAAGGTTTTATCGAAGAGAATTTGCAACTCAATAACGCGATCGTGAATTTGTTCGAGTTGCTTTTTTTGCAGAGAAGCCGCAGAGATATTGCTTCTTCGAAGAGACTTCAATTCTCTTCGAAGGGTAGCAAATCTTACTTTAAAAAATTCATCAAGATTATTCGAAAAAATACCTAAAAACCGCAATTGCTCTAGAAGCGGATTGCGCATGTCTTGAGCTTCTTGCAAAACGCGCTCATTAAATTGCAACCAAGAAAGTTCTCTTTCTATTCCAATTCTTCTCTTTTCCATTTGGCAAAAATGAGTTGTTTATTGAAACCGAATGTTAAGAAATGGAAAACTAGTCATCAACAATCTATTTCTGAATTAGAAATCTTTCTCTGAAAACGAAATCTCCGTCAATACTCTCTAAGAAATAAAATCCAGTTGAAAGTGTCGATACGTCAAAATTGGTTACTTGATTGGCTTGAATAATAAAATTCTCTGTTAAAATTCTTCCTGTAACATCCGTAATTCTTACAGCGGTATGGAAATTAGATTCGATTTGAATATTATCAGTTGCTGGATTAGGGAATATATGAAAGCTTCTATTGTCCAATTCAACAATATCAATGGCTGCAACCAATTGAGTGATTGAACTTGTACAACCTAGATCTGATGTTGCCGTAAGGGTTACATTGTAATAATCTGGTACGGGAAACGTGTAATTTGGATTTTGCAAGTTGGAAGTACTTCCTCCAAAATCCCATGTGTATAGGTTAATTGATCCTGAAGAAATGGTAGACTCATTCGTAAAACTTACAACATTGGTTGGTTCATCCCAAGAGCTTGAAAACGCAGCAACTGGAGAAGGATAGATTGGAATAAAATTCTGAATGGGGTAAACACAACCATCGACTGTTGTTAGCGTTAAGGTTACGGGATAATCTCCTTCTGCAGTATACACAGCCGTATCGGATTGTAGTGCACTGGTTTGACCGTTTCCGAAATCCCATTCATACGATTGAATGGTTCTACCGTTTACAGTGGTGTATGGATAGCTGAATACAATTTCATCTGAACTACAATAAGGTTGTGGTTGTTCGATTTGGAAGGGAGGAATTGGGCTTGGATCTTTAAACAAATAACTACTTACATTTCCATTGACCAATGCTGTTGCGGAAGAAAAATCTGAAGCATAAATATCCGTGCATCCACTTGCAAGCGAAAATCGCAACATCAACAATTGGGTATACAACGGAGCCGAATAAGTCACCGAAGTTCCAGAAGTGGTATTACTCAAATAAAGATTGTTCACATTAAAATTTGAAAAAGGATCCAATCCAGATACCAAAGCAGTAGTGCTCACGTATGTCATTTTACTCAAATTAAATTGAAACCAGAAATCAAGTGCATTAATACCCGTCGCATTTGAATGAATTAAAACCGGAAAATCAATGTAATATGTACCGCCATTGTTTGAATAAGTCGCCAAAGACAAATCGAACACGACTGTATCGGTCAAGTTCAAAAATTCACTTGATTTAAAATTCGAGGCATGTATACCATTTGAACAAAAAAATCCAGCGAATGCTAGACAAAAAACGAGTAAAAACTTTTTCATAATTGTTGTTTTATTAAATCAAGAAAAGGTTACTCCGTTGAGTAACCTTTTCTTTTAACAAATTCAAACCACTTATATGGATTATTCGCTAATTACAATACGCTTTGATGTCAAGGCGTCGTTGCTATAGAAGCGAACGAAATATACTCCAGCACTTAGCTCAGGCATATTTACTTCCATTACTTGATTTGCTTTTACAAGTGCACCTGGGTGAACTAACTTTCCTGTGATATCAATGATATCTACTCTTCCGTCTAGGTTAGACATTACAGTGAACATTCCGTTTGAAGGATTAGGGTAGATATCAATTGTGTTATCTCCTAGTTCAGCTGATTTAGAGAATCTAACCTCAGCAATTTTACCGTTTAACAATCCCAATTCTGCAGTCAAATCTTTCTCAGAAATTTTTCCATCAACTGTTTCGAAAGTGATGTAAGAAACTCTTGCATTTGACG
>JBJOPP010000279.1:0-2607 GCA_046050685.1 Bacteroidota bacterium | reverse complement strand
GTCTCGTGTGTAATCGAGCTCACCGGAATTTGCTCAGTGAAGTTTTCGAGTTTGGTCACATCCTTCAAATAGGCGGAACGAGTGGCTTCAGACAAGGATTTCTCCAAGCGCAAATACATATCGAATCCTTTTTTCAATCCAGCCCAACTCATTCCACGAAGATAGACAAAACGAAAAACCCTCGCGAACGAGGGTTTTTCAGACTAATTACCTAAACAAATTCTAATTAACCAAAACTACTGGTAACCGTTGTTACTCGGCAGTATACTTAAATATTGTAATGTGCGTAGCACGTGTGTTCACAATCTCTAAGCGTTCTTAGACATGACAAACATAGAGCGACAAATCAGGCGGATTGAACAAGGATTTTTGACTTATAAACAGAGGAATGTGAAACGGTACTTGTATTTTTAGAAAATTCATGTATATTTGCACTCGTTTTAACAAAGAATACAGAATATGAAACCAGGAATACACCCAGAATCTTACCGTTTGGTAGTTTTCAAAGACATGTCTAACGAGCACGCTTTCTTAGGAAAGAGCACTTGTAATTCAAAAGAAACCATCACATGGGAAGATGGAAACGAATATCCTGTAATTAAATTAGAGATTACATCAGCTTCTCACCCGTTCTACACAGGTAAGATGCAATTAGTAGATACTGCAGGTCGTATTGACAAGTTCAAGACGCGCTATGCAAAATTCGACAAAAAATAATAACCATCATCGCTTACAAAGAAAAGCCACTCAAGCGAGTGGCTTTTTTTTTACTCAGTCCTATAAAAACAATGTACTTTTGTACTCCGTATGAAAAACGTCGAAACAGCCCATCAATTGCTTCATTCAGCATTGAAGAATGTCTTTCAAAATAACTTCCAAATGGAAGTTTCTGACAGCGAAATCCAAATTCAAAAAACAAGAAAAGAGTTCGAAGGAGATCTAACCGTTGTGACGTTTCCTTGGGTAAAGAAATTAGGTAAGTCGCCAGAGGCAGTTGGACAAGAGATAGGGGAAGGGCTTCAAAAAGAAATTCCAGCGATAGAGCGATTCAATGTTGTGAAAGGTTTTTTGAATCTTCATTTCAATGATTCCTTTTGGGGAAATCAATTTCAAAATGTTACACATCTTGAAAACTACGGGCTCGCGGCAGCGAATTCAAAACCAAGGGTTATGGTGGAATACGCTTCCCCAAACACGAACAAGCCGCTGCATTTAGGACACCTTCGAAATATATTCCTCGGATACTCAGTTTCTGAAATCTTTAAGGCGAACGGTCATTCGGTTACGAAAGTGCAAGTCATCAACGACCGCGGAATTCATATCTGCAAAAGCATGATTGCCTGGATAGAGTCTGGTTTGAACGAAACGCCAGATTCTACAGGAATGAAAGGAGATAAGTTGGTTGGAAAATATTACGTTGAATACGATAAGAAATTCAAAGCGCAAGTTGCTGATTTGATGGCATCTGGTGTTTCGAAAGAAGACGCAGAAGTGCAAGCGCCCATTGCTGTTGGCGCGCGTGAGATGTTGTTGAAGTGGGAAAACAAAGATGAAGAAACGATAGCCTTGTGGTCGAAAATGAACGGATGGGTTTATGCCGGATTCGACGTGACGTACAAGACCATGGGAGTGGATTTCGATAAATTATATTACGAAAGTGATACATATATTTTAGGACGAGATGAAGTGATGAAGGGATTGGAAAACGGTGTGTTTTTCAAGAAAGAAGACGGAAGTATTTGGATTGATTTAACGGGTGAGGGTTTAGATGAAAAGGTAGTTCTAAGAAAAGACGGAACCGCCATGTACATTACCCAAGATATCGGAACAGCGATGCTTCGTTTCCGCGATTATCCAGACGCTTCTTCACTTGTGTACACCGTTGGAAATGAACAGGACTATCACTTCAAAGTGTTATTTAAAATATTGAAGAAGTTAGGACTCGAGCAAGCAGAGAAGTGTTTCCACTTAAGCTACGGTATGGTTGAACTTCCAGAAGGGAAAATGAAAAGTCGTGAGGGAACTGTTGTAGATGCAGACGATATCATGGCCGAGATGAAGCAGGTGGCGAAAGAAGTTGCAGAAGAGCAAGGGAAGTTAGAGGGAATGTCAGACGAGGAGAAAGATCATCTACATCATATCATTGGAATGAGCGCGTTGAAGTATTTCTTGCTTCGTGTAGATCCAAAGAAAAACATGCTGTTTGATCCAAAAGAAAGTATTGACTTCAACGGAAACACGGGGCCGTTTATTCAATATGGATATGTGCGAACCCAGGCGATTTTGAGAAAGGTTGAGGGAGAATTGAGTGAACTGAATTACACAGGAGAACTGCACGCAACCGAAAGGCAACTGATTAAGCATTTGCTAGATCTTCCTGCAGCCTTCGACGATGCAACGAACACATACAACCCTTCTGTTTTGGCGGCTTATGCCTACGATTTGGTTCGTGACTTCAATAGTTTTTATCAGCAATGTGCTATTCTGCGCGAACCAAATAACGACTTAAGAGTTTTTCGTTTAGCACTCACCAAACAAGTAGGTGAGGTTGTTAAGAAAACCATGAACGTACTGGGAATTGAAATGCCCGAAAGAATGTAACTATGT
>JBJOPP010000278.1:0-3043 GCA_046050685.1 Bacteroidota bacterium | reverse complement strand
CAATGGTTTCACCAATGACTTCCATTTGAATAGGAGAATGAACCACCACCAACTGCGTGTGTCCGCCACTTACCGTTAAATTCAAAAATGGAAACGTTGGCTTGTTCTCGCAATCATCGGCCAAATGCGCAAGAATGTGCGCTTGCATATGGTTGACGCCCACCAACGGAATTTGCAGAGCTAAACTTAAACTCTTCGCAAACGAAATTCCAACCAACAAAGAACCCATGAGCCCAGGCCCTTGGGTAACTGCAATGACCTCCAAATCGCGAAGCTCCTTCCCCGCTGTCTTCAATGCAGCGTGAACAACAGCTGTAATCATTGTTTGATGTGCACGACTGGCAATCTCAGGAACAACGCCTCCATATTGTGCATGCTGAAGTTGCGTAACAACTTCGTTCGACAAAACTTTCGTGCCGAGCAAAACAGCTGCAGACGTTTCGTCGCAGCTACTTTCAATGGCTAATATTAATTTGTCTCCCATTTTATTGGGCCGAAGAAGCTACCATCATTTTATTGAAATTCTCGGTGGAAGCCGATGCGCGTTCTGAATCAGACTTCATGAAATAAACCAATGATTGAATATCACTATCGGCATTCGCTTCATAAAAAGCACCTATTCCTTCCACACCCATAACCATAAAGGCTTCAGCAAAAACGTATGATTCTAAAATGGTCTTCGCAGAAACATAACTCTGATACATTTCATTCTGAACTGGAGAAAGTGTTTTAGGATTAAGCAACGATAATTTATTACGAGCATCGAACGTTGCATAGGCGCGATTCACCACACGCAATAAATTACCCGTGTTTTGTCCAGATGTTTTCATGTCCAAAACATTCAAGCTATCTACTGCCGCGCCAAAACCAGCATGCCAAACATCGGTCTTCACAACAGCTTGTTTCACTGATTCATTTTTTTCTTTCAAGTATTCAATGATTTTATCCAGCACCAAAGCACTTCCAAATTTTTGCAAATCAATCTGAACCTTCGGATTATTCTTACGAATTCGGGTAGATTTATAAACACCATTTTCCTCTACATCTTCAACATCTACATTGGCAGAATACATACCCGTAAAGACTTTCAAGGAATCTATATTCGGAACTTTTGGCGTTGGATTTAAAAGTTGAGGAAGCCATGCCACTTGAGCCGGTGACAATGTGAAGTCCCAACAACCGCCTGATCGATAGTTAAACTCCCTTGCCATGGTCACCATTACCCCCATTATTCTATTGTAATCGGTGAACTCAAAGAACCCACTTTCCGCCGAGGCGTAATTGTAAAGCATGCATGTGCTATTCGGATTGCTCGCATCTATGTGCATACGAACTGCATTTTCAATTGAGTCAAAGGCAAATGAATAATCTGTTGTGTCGCCCACTACACTCACGGTGTACTTCATTCCCAAAAAATCACGATCGTAATCTCTTCCAATTAACCCCTCATCTGATTGGGTTTTATTTCCACATGATTGAAAAACAACTCCAAACAAAACGATTGCAAAAAACAGGATTGATGCATTTTTTTTCATGACACAAAAATAAACTGAATAACTTTATGGCATGCGGAATACTTCAACTATCCTCGTTTATTTTTCTACTTGTTTGTTCCTGTTGCTTTTTGTTGAATTGAATGCACAAATCCCAACATCGAACAGCAACTTCGTCAATTCCGATTACGACTATTTTTCGGTTGAAGCCCATGCCAAAAGCGCTCCTCTTTCCGGACCTTTTTTAGACCTGTTCAGTAACGACGCTATTCAATTTGAATTCGATGTATTCACTTCTCCGGACGAAGATTTATACTACTCCATTTTTCATTGCGATCCTTTCTGGAACATCGATGACAGTAATCCTTCAGACGTCATTCAAGGATTCACAAGTCAGCGTGTTTCCTTCCCCGAAAACTCCATTCACACAACCGCTACATTCGATCATTACCGATTCGAATTACCCAACACCATGACGAAGTTTATTCAATCTGGGAATTATTACGTCGTTGTTCATGAAGGAAGTGAGTACACGGAATCGAGCGCTCGAATTGGGTTTCGCCTCGTGGTTTATGTTGAAGGAGATCACGGATTGAATGCTGAAATGAATATTAAACGTGCTTCTACGATTCAACATCTGCAGTCACACCAGGAAGTAGATTTCTCCATTTCACTGGCGAACACTCCTGTCTACGACATGAACAAAGTCATTCCCGTTATTCTTCAAAACGGAAGATGGGAAGACGATAAAATGAATTTCCAACCGACGTACATTCAACCCAACAACGTATTGGTATACGATTATTCCAACGGCGAAAATGAATTTCCAGGTGGAGGTGAATGGGAAGCTTTTGAAACGAAAGATCTACGCGTAAACGGTTACAATGTTCAGATCAACATTCGTGTTGAAAATGAAAATCACATTTACCTCTACCCCAGTCAGAATGAAATGAATCTGGCGTACACCAGTCGTTCCGACTTGAATGGAGCTTCTTTAATTTCCAGCGAAATTTATGAAGACGATGATTTGACCAGCGATTACACCTATGTGCATTTCGAATTGAATTCAACTGAATTACCCAACAAGGTTTTTCTTGAATGTGGCAATGAATGGAACGCTCCAGTTCTCTGCGAATACAGCGAGATTAAAAAAGCATACCAGGCAACGATGTACTTAAAACAAGGAGTGTACAATTACCGATTTCGAATTGAACCTTCAAACAACAACGAAGAAATTAATTTCGCTGAAGGAAATCATTCTTCCACCGAGAACAACTATCAGCTCTTGGTTTACTACTACGATCGCAATGCTGGGTTTTACAAATGCGGAGGAAACTTCATTCAAAATTCCAGAAGGAATTAATCTTTATCGTAGTTGAAATCCTCTTCCTTCCACTCCTTTCTTCCTCGTCTCCAAATTTTGTATTGCTGAAATTCCTCCTTCACAAAAATTAGAAATTCATATTGTGAACTGTGACGAATGAAATCGTCACTGACATGCATGAAATCGATAAATGCATCGAACTCTTCATTGGTTAAGTCAATAATAT
>JBJOPP010000277.1:0-3666 GCA_046050685.1 Bacteroidota bacterium | reverse complement strand
TCTCCTTCGCATTTGTTGCCGCCATATAATAGGCTACCCCATTTTTAAGTAAGCAAAGTGCTTTGTATTTGCCCGCATCGCCAACAACGGTAAAAACATTTTCATGAAATTCAGTGGCGACCCCTTTAAACAACTCAACATGCTTAACTCCCTTCAAGCCAAGCGCAGTATTGAAATCCTCAAATTCAGTCTTGCTGAAGGCTCTCAATTCAAATTCGAATGAATCTTTCTTCTTAAGTATGTTCTTCAATTTAGAATCGACACCGTCCTTCCAATTTGAATTTAAATTCAAACGATAAGTATACTTCTGTTTCGGGTAAATGCCTTTCCAGATTGCAGCTTGAAAATCTTTGAATTCACATGGAAAATCTAATTTCCAAAAGTCCCAAACTCCGGCGGATAAATAATCGACCAACGCTGTCAGGACTTCTTTTTCTTTTGAAATACGCGTGGAAATCTTTTCATAATTAGCCAACCAAACCCACCCCACATTGGGCATTAGAGGAGGTGTAATCAAAGATCGAAAGTACTTTTTTTGCGTATCCCAAACCAAGCAAGCAGATACCCGTTGACCACCTTCTTCAGAAACCAATAACACACCAAGCCTGTGATCTCGTGCAAAGACATCTTTCCACATTTCACCAAAGAGGCCATCTGCTGAGGCCTCTGAAAACGCAAAGTCATGGGCGGAAATGATTTCAATTTTCATGGAGAGCATTTTTATACGCTTCTATAAATATTCTCTCTTCAGACTCCCAATTCAACACTTGCTTAGCGGCCAATAGTTTCTCACGGTAGGCGCTTAAATCTTCCTTCATCATGGCATCAACCTCCTCGTTAATGGAGTCTACGTCCCAGCTTCGAATTATTCGTCCAACCCCATATTCTTTAATCAACGCAGCACAATCGACAAGCGGAATTGACAAGATGGGGATTTCAGAATGAATGTACTCGAACAGTTTATTTGGAAGGCAATACAAGTTATTCAGACAAACGGGTTGGGTTGAATTCATTCCCACATCTGCACTTCCTGTGTACAAAGGAATCTCTTCATAAGAAACCGCTGGAACGAAAAATATATTGTCCTTGCGCGAAGCAAAAGACTCTACCATTCCGGTAAAAGCACCAAATCCCATAAACACAATTACAGCGTCAGAATCTTTACGAGCATCGAAAGCATCTAGCAACATTTCTACTCCTCTTCCTTTGTCTAGCATTCCCTGATAAAGAAAGATTTTTTGATTATCAGACAATCCCAATTTTTCTCGAAGCGTATTCGAATGCATAACATGCATCTCGTAGGGAACATTTCGAACCAAAGCAACAAACGGAAGTTTGTAGGCTCTCATGTAAAACTCCTTTATGGAAGGACTAATCGTAATTAATAATTCAGTCCAAGGAATAAATAATTTCTCTATGGTGCGAATGAGAAAACGCAAGAATGGACCCTTCCCATCTCTGTGCGATTCCAATTCATGACAGTCGTAAACCAATTTCAATTTTGGACGAGTCATTTTCGCAAGTACCCCAATGACAAATGCTTCATAATCGTTGCAATGCCACAAGTCAACCTTTCGATATCTAGCCACAACGCGCAGCGCAAATTCAAAATACTGAATGGCTCCAACAATTAAATTCGCTCTTCTCCATCTGTCTGAAGAAACAACAACACGTTCTACTTCAACACCCTTATAATTCTCTCTTTCAACTACACCACCTTTTTTCCAGGCAACGACCGTTGTGGAAAATCCATGAGCCGATAGGCTTTTCGCCATGCGATGAACGCGATTGTCGTTTTTAAAATTCGTAACGAGTAGCGAAATTACTTTCATGTTCCTTTGTGATTCTTTCTTACGTAGCGCTCCATATAAAACAGCACAACTAGAATATTAAATGAAAAATAAATAAACTTCGAAATAACCAGAACCTTTGTAGCCTCCAATTCATTCATTCCCCAGCTGTGCGCTAAATAAACTGCAACAATAGCCATCACAAAATGAAGGGCATCTAAAAACAAACCTACACGCTGCATATTAATTCTGTATGTAATGAAGGCCAATGAGGATGTCACAAAATTCAAAGCAAACCAATAGATGAGATACTTCAAATACATGAATGAATTGCCCCAAGCTTCACCGAAAATAAATCCCATTGTGTTTCCTGGAAGCATTTGCACAATGAAAATCATTCCAGCAGCTGCTGCTAAAAAGCGCACAAGCACCTTGTAATAAAGCGCACGTAATTCTTTCGGATCTTCAATTTCCGAAATGCGCTGGAAAAAAACTTGCGAATATGAATTGCTTACAACATTCAAAGGCGCCATAAAAATCCTTCTACACAAGGCCATGAATCCAACTGCTACCAAACCGTAATACAACGTGAAGATTCCCACGTGCGCCCATTGCGCCAAGCGGTTTAAAATGCTTCCCCAAATACTAAACATGGGATAATCTTTGTGCAGAAGCGCTAACGCTTTCATGCGTTCGTTCGAAAGATTTTTCAAACCTTCGGGTTCTGATTTCAAGAATTTCCAAAAGGCATAAGCGCCCGCGGCTATGGATCCTATTACCGTCGAGAAAATCAATCCAGACGCATTCCACCCGCCAAATCCTGTGGCAATCTTTATAGGCTCGGAAGACACCGCTGCAAGAACCTTCGAATTTGCCGCTACACGGTATTGCTTTAATCGCGAGAACCAGTAGTTAAAGACATTAAAGACGGCTGTGAAAAACAATACGATGGGGATTGTCCACAAATAAATGGCAATCGGCTCGTTTGTTAACCAATAGGATATATCACGAGCAAAAAACAAAATAAAGATAGAGAGCACTACACAAGAGTAAAACGCCACCTTCAATGCAAGACCTACAACGTGTCGCGCGTCGTTCTGATCTTTAGGGTGCATAATTGCGAACTCATACTTTCCGGTAACGACTACTGAAAACACAGTAATAATCATGGTGTATTGTTCAAGAAGCGTAAAATCCTCTGGAGTAAATAAACGGGTAATAAAAGGAGCCAATATAAAAACCAAAGCCTGACCAATTACGGTTCCTGCCATAAGGGTGAATACATTGCGAATGTATTCAGCACGCATGAACTTTGTAAAAGCCTCGGATCCCTTCTTAATCATGAATCTTATCGGTTGTTCGTCTTGGCAGCCGAGTATATGCGCTCAATTATTTCAACCACTTTCAAACCTTCCAGAGCATTCGTTGTAATGTTGGAAACACCGCTGATTGCCTCTACAACGTTCTGTATTATGTATACATGGTTAGCAGCACTTCCTTTATAATGACCGTAGTCGTTCGCCGGATTCCCTTCCGCCAAAACGGGCATTGTGTAATTTTCAATTTCGCAATACGCCACTTCGTTCATGTATTGCCCACCAATTTTCACTGTTCCTTTTTCCGCAATTACCGTAAGGCTGCTTTCGTAATTCACCGTGCTAACAGCGGTAGAGAAATTAATAGACCCCATTCCTCCTTCAACCAAGTCAAACATAACAATACCCGAATCTTCGAACTCAGTTGAATGCGCATGATTGAAGTCGTGCAGTCGTGCTTGAATGTTATCAATGTCTCCGAACAACCAATACATAATGTCTATGAAGTGAGAGAACTGCGTGAACAACGTTCCTCCATCGAGATCCTGTGTTCCTTTCCA
>JBJOPP010000276.1:0-3424 GCA_046050685.1 Bacteroidota bacterium | reverse complement strand
TGAAAAGATTGTTGGTGTTACTCCAGCAATGCCAAGCGGATGTTCATTGAAATTAATGATGGAGGCCATGCCGAAGCGTGCTTTCGATGTAGGAATTGCAGAGCAACACGCTGTTACATTTTCTGCGGGAATGGCTACGCAAGGGTTAGTTCCTTTCTGTAATATCTATTCGAGCTTCATGCAACGCGCATATGACCAAGTCATTCACGATGTTGCCATTCAAAAATTAAATGTCGTTTTCTGTTTAGATCGCGGAGGATTGGTTGGTGCAGATGGCCCAACACACCACGGAGCATATGACCTTGCTTACATGCGTTGTATTCCAAATTTGGTGGTTTCAAGCCCAATGAACGAAAGTGAATTGCGCGATTTAATGTACACTGGACAGCTTCCGGATCAAGGTCCTTTCAGCATCCGTTATCCGAGAGGTAACGGTGTTATGACCGACTGGAAAACCCCAATGAAAGAAATTAAAGTTGGAACAGGAAGAAAGATAAAGTCTGGTGAAGACGTAGCTATTCTAACCATTGGTCCAATTGGAAACTACGCTGTGAAAGCTTGCGAAGCACTGGCAGAGCAAGGCATATCAGCAGCGCATTACGACATGCGTTTTGCGAAACCGATTGATGAATTAATGCTTCATGAAGTGTTCGGGAAATTCAAGCATGTCATCACTGTTGAAGACGGATGTGTTCAAGGTGGAATGGGTAGTGCTGTTATTGAATTCATGGCCGATAACGGATATACTTCACAAGTGAAACGTCTTGGAATTCCTGACGAGTACATTGAACACGGTACACAAGATCAGCTATATGCAGAATGTGGATACGACGTTGCGGGCATGGTACGCACAGCAGTTGAATTGGTAGGAAAGCAAGCAGCACAATCTTTAGGCGCGTGATCAACTCTTCCAACGGACAAATTCTTCACTATTCTATTTTCAATCACGACAGTTCAAATGAATGGGTAACCTTCATTCACGGAGCTGGAGGAAGCAGTGCTATTTGGTTCAAACAAATTCGCGCGTTTCAAAAACACTTCAACGTGTTACTCATCGATCTGCGCGGACATGGACAATCGAAAAATGTTCGTCCGCTTAAAAAAGAAAAATACAATTTCGAAGAAATCGGAAACGAAGTCATTGAAGTGCTTGAACATTTGAAAATTCAATGCACTCACTTCGTTGGAATTTCAATGGGAACTATTGTCATTCGTGACATCAGCGAACGTGCTTCCAGCCTCGTGAAATCAATGGTTTTAGCGGGTGCAACTATGAGGTTGAATATTCGTGGACAACTGCTTATGCGTTTCGGTGACACCTTCAAATCATTGATTCCCTACTTGATTTTATATCGTTTTTTCGCGTTCATTATTATGCCGAAGAGAAGCAATTCCGAGGCGCGAAATTTATTTATTCAAGAAGCGAAAAAACTAGAGCAAACCGAATTCAAAAAATGGTTCGGATTAGTCTCTCAAGTAAACCCGCTTCTCTCTTCCTTCCGAAAAAAAGAAACCACCGCAAAGACGCTCTACATCATGGGCGCAGAAGATCACATGTTTCTTCCTTCCATAAAAAAACTCGCTATGCGATTCACTTCCTCTGAACTCATCGTTGTTCCTGAAAGCGGTCATGTGGTGAATATTGAAAAGCCGGTGGAGTTTAATGAGATTTGTATTTCGTTTTTGAGCGAAACGATTCAAAAATAGATACTGCTTCAGATTCTCTGAAAGATACTGCGTAAGATTCTGCGAAAGAAGCTTCGCTAAGGAACCACTTGCCGAAGGCATCTTTTGAAAAATCTTGCTCGCATCTTGAGTCATCATCTTACAAAGTATCTTGCTTGCATCTTGCCATAGGCATCTTGTGCAACAAATTTGTATCTTAGCAACATGCGTTTCGGCCTTCTCATTCTCCTAACAATATTTGCGACTTCGATTTCAGCGCAGACATTAAAAGTTCGCATTTTCGACGAAACCTCTCGTGAACCCTTGCCCGGCGCAATGGTGTTCTCTAAAGGCGTTACCATTGGTGTTACCGATCTATCGGGAACTTCCAAAGTAAACAAATCAGATATTTTAGATTCATTAACCATTCGACACATAGGCCATTCCGACAGCACGTTCGCGGTGACGAATGCCATGTATGAAGCGGGATTGAGTATCTTCCTTAAAGTTCAGAGCTCTTCCACAGGTACAGTCGTAATTGGATCTTCGCGCTACTTGCAAGCACTCGAACTGCAGACATTAAGTATAGATGTCATTAAGTCTACGGAACTCATTCAACGCATTACTCCTGATTTAGCGAAGGCCGCAGAGCGTCTTCCTGGATTGACCATCATTGACGGTCAAGCAAGTATTCGCGGGGGAAGCGGTTATGCCTTCGGTGCTGGTACACGCGTGCTGCTGATCGTAGACAATCAGCCCTTAATTACCGCAGATCGAAACGACATCAAATGGAACTACGTCCCGCTTGAGTTGGCTGAACAAATTGAAGTGGTGAAAGGCGCGTCATCTGTGCAATACGGAAGCGCCGCATTGAACGGTGTTATTCATGTCCGCACTGCTTATCCTGGAAAAGAACCTGAAACATTTGTGTCTACGTTTGGAACTACCTACGACAAACCGCGCGATGCATCAATGGCTTGGTGGACGGGCAATCGAATCCCTTATCAGAGCGGATTGCAATTCCGACACAAAGAGCGTTTAAAGAACGGAATTGATTTCGTTATTGGTGGAAATGTATTGCGCAGTGTGGGCTGGTTGAACGGCGAGTACGAAGACCGTGAACGCATCTCTTTCCGCACACGAAAAATCTGGAAGAATGGAAGACGCAGTGCTGGTATAGATGGAAACATTATGCATCAAAAGCAAGGATTCTTTTTTATGTGGAAAGGAACCGGTTCCGATTCTTATTTGCCCTACAGCACTACCACATTATTGAATCTAAACGACCTCTGGGCGAACATTGATCCGTGGTTCACCGCCTTCGATAAAAAAGCGAACAAGCACACGCTTCGCGGCAGATATTATTACACCCTTCAGGTAGGCGGAAAAGACTGGTATCCTGCAACGAACCTCATTAGTACCGAATATCAATTTCAACACAACACCAAATCGAAGGGTACTTTAGTCACCGGCTTAAGCGCTACGCAATTCTTTTTCGACGACGGTGGATTGGGTGGAAGACACGACGGAAATTTTGCGGGAACCTATGTTCAGTTCGATCAACCGTGGAAGAAGTTTCAGTTCAGTGCTGGTGCACGCATGGAAATGTTTCGTCTAGACCAAATGGTTGTGCGCTCTATTCCTGTAGGAAGAGCGGGCATTAATTACGAAGCGGGAAAGAACACGTTTCTTCGTGCTTCATTCGGACAAGGGTTCCGCTTTCCATCTCCAGCAGAGCGTTTCGTGAATACGAATCTCG
>JBJOPP010000275.1:0-2739 GCA_046050685.1 Bacteroidota bacterium | reverse complement strand
AATCATTCCAAGGTATGAGCCATTCGCTGCTTATTAGATAAATCGTATCGCGTTGATCTACCTTTTTCTCAATCTTCTTTTCTGGACGCTGATAAACATACTCCACTGGTGCAGGTTTGTCGGGTATGACAATGAATGTTCGAAGCACCAACGCCGCAATCCATGCCGCCGCCATGCCACTTATCCAGAAATAAACGCTTCGATTATCCTCTTCCTTCTTTAAACGCTTTTTCCGACTTTCATTCAATTGAACATCGGAAATTTCCTTTTGAAAATGACTCTGAATTTCCTCATCGGAAATAGCATAGCGCTTCAAAGAATCCTTGTTGTCGAACGAAACTTCTATTCGTTCAACTTTCGGAAACTCATCTTCAATATGTTCATTCCATTCGCTCATGTTGTCCAATGAAGGGTTATAAATTCTTTTAACTGTTTTCTTGCACGATGCAAACTCACTTTCACCATAGCTTCTGAAAGCTCCGTGATTTCGCCAATCTCCGCGTATGAGTAATCTTCGTAATCTCTCAACAAAATCAGTTGCTTGTGTTGAAGAGACAACTGCTCCAGCCCTTCGTCAATAAGCTTCTTCAACTCATTGCTGTGATCCTGCTCAACGGTTACCTCTTCAGCAATTATGCTTCTTTTGAGCGATTCTCTTCTCGACCAATCGACCACAGCGTGGTAAGCCGAAGTAAATAAATAGGACTTCGCCTTTTCATTCAGCACATCCCCTTTCCTTTTCCACAACTTCTCATAAACATCCTGCACAATATCTTCTGCTAAAGCCGTATCGCGAACCAATTTCAATACATAACCGAAAACCCGATCAGACCAAAGGTCCACAGCTTCGTTGTATTCATTTGTATTCATTCGACAAAACCAAGACGCTTATCCAATCAAAAAGTTACAGCTCATGAAAAATAAATCGTGAGAAAGGTCACCGATAAAAACATCCTTCAATATTACTTTCGCACAATGAAAATCACAAGCGTTATTTTCTTTTTACTATTTGCACTCAATTCCTTCGCGCAGGAGTTTCCCTATACTGTTGTATTGACTCCCGTTTATTCAAGCCCAAACATTGCCCTGCAATCCTTCGCATACGGGACTTGGCAGAACAGGGTGTTGTTGATTGGTGGAAGAAAAGACGGGCTTCACCAACGCCAACCTTTCGCGTCTTTCGCTGCAGAAGGAATGCCTTCAAACATCTCCATTCTCGATTTGAATGATTACAGCTCCACTCCAGTGGAATTCGATATTATAGATACCGCTCTCCTTGAGCAGTTCGCTTCCACCAACATTCAATTCTATCAGACCGATAGTATCCTTTGGCTAGTTGGTGGATATAGCTACAGCAACACTTCGCAAGATCACATCACCCACCCCATGCTCACAGCCATTAACTTGAAGACTTTCTTTGAAGCGCAAGACAATGGGTCGTACGCTTTTGAAAGTTTTTCTTTCATTACCGACGAGCGCTTCGCGGTTACAGGTGGAAGTTTGAAGAAACTCGATGACGTTTTTTACCTGGCAGGTGGACATAAATTCGAAGGGCGTTACAATCCGATGAATGGGCCTTCCTTCACACAGACCTATACCGAAAAAGTTTCTCGTTTCATTCCGACATTCACTGAAGCCGGAATTCAAGTGGAATGGCTCCCTGAATTCAGTGATCCTGCTTTGCTTCACCGAAGAGATTTAAATGTGTTGGAAGGAATTAATGCAAACGGTCAAATGAATTTCACCCTATTCAGTGGCGTATTTCAGCAAGTCGCAGATCTGCCTTTTACCAATTGTGTTGAAGTGAATTCATCTGGAATTGCGGAAGTACCCGAATTTCAACATCTACTGAATCAATACCACTGCGGACATGTTTCGCTCTACGACACGCAGTCTCAAAAGCAGCATTATTTGTTTTTAGGTGGAATTTCCGAATATTATTATGAAGGAGATGTCCTAACTCAAAATGTCGATGTGCCCTTTACGAAGAACATTGCATGCGTCACTCGCAATGCAAACAACCAGTGGGTAGAAGAACTTATCCCTTCACTCTTACCTGATTTTTTAGGCTCAAGTGCGGAAATTATTTTGAATGAAAACCTTTCGTTGATTAATGGTGAAATCATAGATCTAAACAATGCATACAACGGTGGAGAAATTCTCTTGGGCCACTTGCTCGGTGGAATTCGAAGCACTGCGCAGAATATCTTTTGGGTAAATACAGGAGCACAGAGCTTTCCGAACGACACACTTTACGAAGTTTGGTTAGTACCTAACTCGATTGATGTGCCTTCCGCCCATTCGCTTCCAAAAAATGTATTCACCATTTATCCGAATCCAACGAGCGGAAAATTTCGAATCGATTTTTCATGCCAAAAGAATTGCAACGTTGAATTAACAGCCTTTGATTCGAATGGAAAACTCGTTTCGAAAGATAAACTCGGAGAATTCAATTCAGGTAAGCACAGCGTAGAAAACCGTTGGAAATTATTTGAACATCCTGGCTCTTATATTCTTCAACTTAAATTGGGTGAAGAAATTATTATCCAAAAACTGTTGGTAGAGCCTTAACCAAGCGAAACTCCGATAAGCGTACCAATTCCGTATGTTATTGCAGCTGCAATAAGTCCGAATAGCACTTGACGAAATCCACTGAACCAAACGTTCCTGCCAGTAAAGAGGGTTATGGCTGCTCCAATTCCGAACAATCCGAAAGCACTGCAAATAGCACTTAAGATA
>JBJOPP010000274.1:0-9039 GCA_046050685.1 Bacteroidota bacterium | reverse complement strand
CTGGAGCACGTGCGCGTGTTGCATTAAGCGGTCTATCAGTTGCTGAGTACTTCCGTGATGGAGATGAGCAATCAGGTGGACGTGATATCCTTTTCTTCATTGATAACATCTTCCGTTTCACCCAAGCAGGTTCTGAGGTATCGGCTCTTCTAGGTCGTATGCCATCTGCGGTAGGTTACCAACCAACATTGGCCTCTGAAATGGGAGCTATGCAAGAGCGTATCACTTCTACAAAGAGAGGATCTATCACTTCGGTTCAAGCGGTATACGTACCTGCGGATGACTTGACTGACCCTGCTCCAGCGACAACCTTCGCTCACTTAGATGCTACAACTGTATTGAGTCGTAAGATTGCTGAGTTAGGTATCTATCCTGCGGTAGATCCTTTGGATTCTACTTCTCGTATCTTAACTCCAGCTATCGTTGGTGACGAGCACTACACTTGCGCTCAACGCGTAAAAGGTATCCTTCAACGTTACAAAGAATTACAAGATATTATTGCGATCTTGGGTATGGACGAATTGTCTGAAGACGATAAATTGTCGGTATTCCGCGCTCGTAAAGTGCAGCGTTTCTTGTCTCAGCCATTCCACGTGGCAGAGCAATTCACCGGTATCCCAGGGGTATTGGTTCCAATTGAAGAGACAATCAAAGGTTTCAACATGATCCTAGACGGAGAGTGTGATGAGTATCCAGAAGCTGCTTTCAACTTGAAAGGAACTATCGAAGAGGCTATTGAAGCTGGTAAGAAAATGTTGGCTGAATCTAAGAATTAAGAGCAATTATGCGCGTTGAAATAATTACCCCAGAAACCGTACTCTTCCAAGGTGAAGCAGAATATGTTTTCCTTCCAGGAAGTTCAGGTGGATTGGGAATCTTGAACAACCACGCCCCTTTAATTTCTTCATTGAAAAAAGGAAGCGTGCGTGTGAAAGATGCTCAAGGCAAAGAATTGACTTTTGATGTTCTTGGCGGTACCGTAGAGGTATTGAACAACCAAGTAATGGTTTTAGCTGAATAATACTTCCTACACAAGGAAGAATAATCTAACGTTATGAATATTGAACAACTTAACACCGGCTCTCTAACTGGAGAGTTAAAGGTGACTCTTGAACCTATTGATTACAACGAAACTTACGAAACGGCTCTTAAGACCTACCGTAAGCGTGTTGAACTACCAGGGTTTCGTAAAGGTGCAGTGCCTGCATCTTTAGTAAAACAACGTTTCGGAAAGTCTTTATTGGCCGATGAAATCAACCGTATGTTGCAAGAGGCTATCGGAAACTATGTTTCTGAAAACAAGCTTGAGTTGTTGGGTAGCCCAATTCCAAAAGAGGGCGATGACGTTGGTGACTGGGACAATCCTTCAACATTCACATTCACATACGAAATTGGTTTCGCACCTACGTTCGATTTGAATTTAGATAAGTCGAAGACTTTTACTAAGCTAGAAGTTGATGTGAACGAAGAGTTAATCTCTCGTCAAATGAAGGAATATGCGCGTCGTCATGGACAATTATCGAAGCCTGAAGTTACAGAGGCTGAAGATATGATCATGGCTGAAATTTCTGAATTAAACGAAGACGGTTCAGTTAAAGAGGGCGGTGTTTCAAACAAGACTTCAATCTTTTTAGAATACATCAAAGACGAAGCTACAAAGGCTTTGTTCGTTGGAAAGAATATCGGAGAAACAGCGGTTGTAGATCCGTTTTTATTGAACGCAGATCACGAAGATCTTTCTCGTATGTTGGGTGTAACTCATCACCAACTTCACCACATTGATTCAAAATTCCAAGTAACTATTTCAGAGATTATGCGCATGCAACCTGCAGAGCTTAATCAAGAATTGTTCGATAAGTTATTCGCGCCGGGCACCGTAACTTCTGAAGAAGAAATGAAAGCTCGTGTAACGGCTGACTTAGTGGCTATGTTCGAAAAGGATTCTGAGTGGATGTTCAAGCGTGACTTTGCAAAGGATATCGTAGAAATGGTTTCTATTGAATTACCTGACGAGTTCTTGAAGCGTTTCATTCTAATGACCAATGAAAAGCCAATTGAAATGGCACAGTTGGAAATGGAATATCCTGGATATGCAAACGGATTGAAATGGCAGTTAATTGAGAATAAAATTATCAAAGAAAACGAAATCAAAGTTTCAGTAGATGACGCTATGGATTATGTTAAAGCTTCTTTGGTAGATCGTTTTAAATCATACGGAATGCCTGTAGATGAAGAGCGTTTAGATCAATTAGCTAAGCAAACTCTTGCAAAGCAAGAAGAGGCTAAGAATGTATATGATATGTTGTATGAAGATGGTGTAATGAAAGTTGTTCAAGCGAACTGTTCAGTGAAAGTTGAGCGTCTAGCTTACGAAGATTTCAAGCACCGTGCTCAGCACTAAATAGAAATTGTGGAAAAAGAAAAACCTCGGAACTTCCGAGGTTTTTTTATGAATTGAAATTCAATCTTTAGTTTTGAATCAAAGATATTTTTTCTAAGATTTCAGAAATCTCACGCTTTGCAGCAACAATCTTTTTCTCAATTTCTTTACGCATTCCTTCGGCACCTTTACCAGTGAAAATGCCCATGTTGTTTTCGTAAGACTTGATGTCACCTTTCAATTTATCAATCTTATCACGCAAAATCATTTTCTCTCTGCTAAGCCCTTTGTCACCAGTAGACTTGATCGTCTCAATACGTGATTTGTAACGCGTCATGTCGGCCTCTTTGCGATCCGCATTCAGCTTGCCATATTTATCGTCGAAGGCAGCTTTGTGTCTTGCCTGCATCTTCGCGTATTGCTCTCTCGGAACGTGTCCAAGAGCTTGCCAACGTTCGTTGAAAAGACGCAACATCGCAAGGTCTTCATTTTTATTTCCTGAAAGAGGAGTGTTTTCAATTTCGGTAAGCAAGGCTTCCTTCAATCTCAAATTCTCTTCTTGAATTCCCGTTAGTTCTCCGAAATGCTCTTTCTTTCTTTGGAAGAAAACATCGCAAGCCGATCTGAAGCGTTGCCACATTTTTTGTTCTTCTTTCGGATCTGCACCGCCAACAAGTTTCCACTTTTCTTGAAGTTTCTTTATTCCTTCGGTAGCCGTTTTCCAATCGGAACTGTCCTGAAGTGCCTTCGCTTCATTAATGATAGTTTCTTTGGCTTTTTTATTTTTCTCGTAAACCTCTTTGCGAGATTCAAAATAACTTCCGCGCTTAGTAAAGAATAAATCACATAAGCCACGGAACTCCTGCCAAATTTCTTCGTTCTCTTTTTTCTTAACCCACCCAATGGTTTTCCATTCTTCTTGAAGTTTCAAAACTTCTTCAGTCCATTTATTCCAACTGTTGCTTTGAGAAAGATCCAATTCAAGAATCTCTTTCATGCGTTGAATAAGTGTTGTCTTCTTAGCTAAATTTTCATTGCTGCTTGCGCTCAAAGAATCGTAATGCGCTTGAATACGTTCTTGCTCAACACGAAGTATTCCGAAAAAGTCGTCTCCCATTTTTTGGAAGGTCTCTTTCGGAGATGGACCAATTTGCATCCACTCGCGTTGAAGTTTACGCACTTCAACTTCTAGCTCATTGATAGACTCAATAGCAGAAAGTCCTTTCGCTAATTCCATTAACTCTTCTTTCAGCTTCTGATTTACTTTTAAATCGTTTGCTTGAAGCTCTTTGTAGATGTTAATGTGATAGAAAAAATCTTGATTGGCCTTGTGCCAACGTTCAATTAATGCAGGGTATTTATCTCCAGGTACATCACCTGTGTTGTCCCAATAATCTTTAATTTCTTTTTGAACCGAAAATGCTTTTCCAATATTTTCTTCGTTCTTCGAAAGACGCTCCATGCGATCACATAGATCTGTTTTAATTTCGAAATTGCGTGAACGCTCTTGTGCAAGTGCTTTTCCCGCAATCTGAATTTTGTCTTCGTACTCTTTCAATAACTCTTGAAGTGTTCCCTCCAATTCATGTGGGGTGTAGGCAAAATCAATTTCTACCCCTTCAGCATTTTCTGCTTTGAATTGTTCCCACTGTAATTGACGTTCTTTAACACTTTCCGCTTTCCAATTACTGCGAATGTTTTTTACTTGATCACGCACCAACATAATATCTTCGGCTTGAAGTAAGTCGCGCAACTGGCCTATTAATTCCTCTTTCATTTTTCTATCTTCGATTCTATCACAAACTTAACAAAGAAATTTCATAATTCCTTTGAACAAATCACGCTAAGCGAAGTATTCTGTATAATTTAGAACAATGCAAAATGAAGCGCCAATAGACATCTCAAAATGCCGATTGAAAATTCAACGTTATTGCGATAAAGCGGAGCGTGCTCCATTCGACGTAGAAAAGAAATTAATTCAATACGGAGTGTGGCAGAACGATAGACAAGTTTTAATGGCTGAACTTATTTCGCTAAATCTCTTGAATGAATCGCGTTTCGCTTCAGCCTTTGCACACGATCATTTCGAATTTCGCAAATGGAGCAAACGGAAAATTGAACTTCATTTAAAAGCGAAACGAGTTTCTCCGAGAAACATTCAAGATGCCATTCGAAATCTTCCAAATGAAGGCGACGCCCTTCAAATAAGAGCGCTTCTTCCTTCCCTTCAAAAGAAATATGAAAAGAAAGGCAGGCTGAAGAATCAATATGCTGCGAAAGCCCTTATTCGGAAAGGTTTTCAGACAGAAGAAGTTTTTAAGGTTCTTCGTGAAATGAGTGAAGATATTGACTCGTTTATGGATTAATTGACGTATTTTCGCGCTATAAAATTTCATTCAAGATGGCGATAACAATTGACGCGATCAACGAACTGAAAGAGCGCACGAGAGCGCTCGGGAGGTATCTTTGACGTGGAGGTAAAACTCCTCCAAATTCGTGAAGACGAAAAACTAACACAAGACCCGGACTTTTGGAACGATCCTAAAAAAGCCGAGGCAACTATGAAGCAAATTCGCAATAAAAAATTGTGGACAGATGCTTATCAAAAATGTCAATCTGCGGTTGACGATACTCAAGTGCTTTATGAATTTTTCAAGGAAGGCGAAGTAGACGAAAGCGAACTCGATGAGCAATACAATCTTGCTTCAACAGAGTTAGAAGAGCTTGAGTTTAAAAACATGCTTTCTGCAGAAGAAGATAATTTGAGTGCAGTTCTTCAAATCACTGCTGGTGCAGGAGGTACAGAAAGTTGCGACTGGGCAAGTATGCTTATGCGTATGTACATCATGTGGGGTGAAAAGAGCGGGTACAAAGTAAAAGAACTCGACCTTCAAGAAGGAGATGTTGCAGGTGTTAAACAATGCACGCTCGAATTCGAAGGTCCGTTTGCATTCGGTATGCTGAAAGGTGAAAACGGTGTCCACAGATTGGTACGTATTTCACCATTCGATTCGAACGCAAAACGTCACACATCTTTCGTCAGTGTTTATGTCTATCCTTTGGTAGACGACACCATTGACATTCACATCAATCCCGCAGATATCTCTTGGGACACTTTCCGTTCGGGTGGTGCAGGTGGACAAAACGTAAACAAGGTAGAAACGGGTGTTCGCTTGAAGCACAAGCCTTCCGGTATTATCATTGACAACACGGAGACACGCTCACAGCTTCAAAACAAAGAGAAAGCGATGCAATTGCTGAAGTCTCAATTGTTCGAAGCGGAATTGGCTAAACGTCACGCTGCACGCGATGAAATTGAAGCTGGAAAAAAGAAAATCGAGTGGGGATCTCAAATTCGAAATTACGTTATGCAGCCCTATAAATTGGTGAAGGACGTTCGAACTGGAGAAGAAACCAGCGATGTAGAAAAAGTAATGAATGGTGAAATTGATAATTTCTTGAAGGCCTTCTTAATGGGACAAGGGAAAGGAGTTCAGCATTCCGATAACGACGATTTATAAATTAATAGTGAATATCATCATGGAAAATTTTCGTATTGAAAAAGACACAATGGGTGAAGTGAAAGTACCCGCTAATGTGTATTGGGGAGCACAAACAGAGCGCTCTAGAAATAATTTTAAAATTGGTCCAGAGGCAAGCATGCCGAAGGAAATCATTAAGGCTTTCGGTACATTGAAGAAAGCTGCAGCGCACGCCAACTGTCAGTTAGGAGTGTTGCCCGTTGAAAAGCGCGATGCTATTTCTGCGGTGTGCGATGAGATTGTTCGTGGAGAATTGTTCAATCAATTTCCATTGGTCATCTGGCAAACAGGTTCAGGTACACAAAGCAACATGAACGTAAACGAAGTGGTGGCTAACCGCGCTCACGTTTTAGCAGGCGGACAATTGGGTGAAGGACAAATGTTGTTGAATCCTAACGACGATGTAAACAAGTCTCAATCTTCAAATGATACGTATCCAACTGCAATGCACATGGCCGCTTATGAAGCGGTTGTGAAAGTGACTATTCCAGGTGTTACGCAATTGAGAAACACATTGGCGGCGAAGTCAAAGGAATTCATGAACGTAGTGAAGATTGGACGTACCCATTTAATGGATGCTACTCCGGTTACTTTGGGACAAGAGTTAGGTGGTTATGTTGCTCAATTGGATCACGGACTTCGTGCATTGAACAACACGCTTTCTCACTTGGGTGAACTCGCTCTTGGCGGAACTGCAGTAGGTACAGGTATCAACACCCCTGAAGGATATTCAGAATTGGTAGCAGAGAAAATTGCTGAATTCAGCGGTCTTCCATTCAAAACAGCTCCGAATAAATTTGAAGCATTAGCTGCACATGATGGTATCGTGGAGACTCACGGTGCATTGAAGCAGTTGGCTGTTTCTTTGAATAAAATCGCGAACGATATTCGCATGATGGCAAGCGGACCACGCAGCGGAATTGGAGAGATTCACATTCCTGAAAATGAACCAGGTTCTTCTATCATGCCAGGAAAAGTTAACCCAACGCAGTGCGAAGCACTAACCATGGTTTGCGCGCAAGTAATGGGTAACGATGTTGCCATTACAGTTGGTGGAACACAAGGGCATTATGAGTTGAATGTATTCAAACCAATGATGGCATACAACTTCCTACAAAGTGCAATTTTGTTAGGAGACGCTTGCGTTTCTTTCGATGTGAATTGCGCAATTGGTATTGAGCCGAACTACACACGCATAGAAGAATTGGTGAACAATTCTTTGATGTTGGTGACTTCATTAAATACCAAAATTGGTTACTACAAAGCAGCAGAAATTGCGAAGACTGCACACAAAAACGGAACGACTCTTCGCGAAGAAGCGATTCGTTTAGGACACGTTACTGCAGAGGAGTACGACGAGATTGTAGTGCCTTCGAAAATGGTTGGAAAACTTCCACAATAATTTGATACTTTTAGTACATGACTGATATTTCAAAAAACTACTGCGTAATCATGGCAGGAGGAGTTGGTTCTCGCTTCTGGCCAATGAGCCGCACGGCTTTCCCAAAGCAGTTTCATGATATTCTTGGAACAGGACGCACGCTCATTCAAATGACGTATGATCGTTTTTTACCCCTTGTTCCGAAAGAGAATATTTTGGTTGTAACGAATGAACGCTATAAGGCACTTGTCCTAGAGCAATTGCCAGACCTTCAGCCAGAGCAGGTGTTGTGCGAACCTTTCATGCGCAACACAGCACCGTGCGTAGCCTATTCAGCGTTTTGGATTGCAGAGCGCACGCCTGATGCAAACATTGTTGTTGCGCCAAGCGATCACTTGATCACGCGTGAAGCTTCATTCATTGAAGACATTCAAATCAGCATGAATCAAGCGAACAAATCTGGAAATTTAGTTACGCTAGGAATTAAGCCAACTCGCCCTGACACCGGTTACGGATACATTCAATGGGCCGATGCGAAAGAGGTAGACAATGATCGCGTGAAGAAAGTAAAAACCTTTACTGAAAAACCAAATTTGGAATTAGCAAAGGACTTTATAGAAAGCGGCGATTTCTATTGGAACTCTGGAATTTTTGTTTGGAATTTAGCATCTATCATGAAAGCCTTCCAGTCACATCTTCCAGAAATGTATTCGCAATTCGAAGAAGGAAAAGGAAAATACGGAACAGCTGAAGAAGCTGAATTCATTAACAACATGTACAGCAGTTGCGAAAACATCAGTATCGATTACGGTATTATGGAAAAAGCAAAAAACGTAAATGTTGTCTTAAGCGATTTCGGATGGAGCGACCTCGGTACCTGGGGTTCTTTGCATACGCAATTGGAAACGGATCAACACAACAACGGAGTAGTAGGAGAGAACGTGATGTTGTACAATTGTTCAGACAGCGTAGTTCATGTGGGTAGCGAAAAGTTGGTTGTTCTTCACGGACTGAATGGATACATTGTCGTAGACACAGGTGTTTCGTTGTTGGTGTGTAAGAAAGAAGATGAACAAAAAATTAAGCAATTCGTGAACGACATCAAAATCAACAAAGGCGAATCATGGGTATAGTGAAATATATCTTTTCGGTGTTGTTTGTTGTGAGTGCTTTTTGTTGCGCTGCGCAACCCGATCCTGATCCAATTCCTATTCCTCCGCCGCCTCTAGGACCATTGGTTGAAGAGCCCTTGGTTTTTCCAGAGGTCATGCCTGCATACGAAGGCGGGGAAACGCAGATGTTTAAGGATCTTGCGAAAGCAATGATTTATCCGCAGATATGTTTAGAAAATGAATTCCAAGGAAAAGTTTTCGTTCAATTTGTAGTTGAAAAGAATGGTAAGATTTCAAATGTTAAAGTGTTGCGTCAGCCCGAAGGTGATTTGGGAAAATTATTGGCGCATGAGGCCGTTCGAGTGGTGAAGAGTTTGAAAGATTTTACTCCAGGAACATTAAACGGAGAGCCGAAAAGAGTCGTTATGACATTGCCTATCGTTTTTAAGATGAAATAATTTTATGAGTCAAAATTTAATCCTTTGCCCAAACGAAGAATGGGTGTTGAACGACCTAGTAGCTGTAAGAACGGGTGAAACGAAAGTTTCACTTTCCGATGTGGCGAAGGAAAAAATTCAAGCATGTAGAACTTTTTTAGACTCGTATTTAGAAACGAGCGAGAAT
>JBJOPP010000273.1:0-5045 GCA_046050685.1 Bacteroidota bacterium | reverse complement strand
TCAAAAGGAGTATTGTTGGTTCACGCAGCAGGTAACGATTCGAAAGATGTTGATGTGAAAGACAATTTCCCAACGCCACGTTATGCAAACGGAAAGACTTGTTCTACATGGTTGGAAATTGGCGCTAGCGACAATTCAATTGATCACTTGTCTGCAGATTTTTCTAACTACGGCGACAAGACCGTTGACATTTACGCTCCAGGTGTAGATATCTACGCAACAATCTTAGACAACGAATTCGGTCCATTAAGCGGAACAAGTATGGCTTCTCCAGTTACGGCTGGTGTTGCTGCATCTATTCTTTCTTACTACCCGAACCTTACTGCAAAAGAAGTTCGTGACATCATTATTAAGTCAGGTATTTCTTACAAGAAGCACAAAGTAGTTATGCCAGGTGATGAAGAGAAGAAGATTAAATTCGGAAAGCTTTCAAAATCAGGTAAGGTTGTAAACCTTTACGAAGCATTGAAATTAGCTGAGAAAATGTCGAAGTAATTTTTTGATAAGACAACGAAAAGGCCGCTCTCGCGGCCTTTTTTTATGCTTATTATTTGAAGTCAATAACCGAATGGTAAGTATAGGTCTTGTGCGATCCGTTTTTAATTCCAACTTTCGAATAATAGGGAGTGAGGATAATCTTGCGATGACCGTGTCCAGGTATGTTATTGTCAACCATCAATTGCATAACAATATCCTGCGCTCCTTTGAAGCCGTAGCTGCAACATTCACCGCTGTATCCCGATTTACAATTCTTTCGCGTATGTCCAATTTCTCCGGACTTGCCTGATTCAGAAGACCAGCATTTCGCTAATTCATACATAGCACTGTCGAACACCAAAGGCTTCAAAGGCTTCATGGCATTCAATTCTGAAATGAGCGAGTTTTTGTCTTTCGTATAAGAGGCATCATAGGCGAAGCCTGTTTTCTTCTCATCGTATTTCGCGACATAATTCTTCGCGAATTGTTTCGGATACATGCGTGCTAAGTTGATGAGCTTAATGACATTCTTTTCTTCCGCAGATAAGACCGTCACAGATTTTGCTGTGTTTGCTGAATCTAATTGCGCCTGTGTAAAGGCCTGCGCATAAAGGTTCGAGAACAGTCCACTTCCAACTAGAACAAAAAGAAGTGAAAGGGTTTTAGCAATTTTTAATTTCATAACAAGAGTATTAACGACAACAAACAAATCACCAATCCTTGGATTTTCCGGCGGTTCAATTTTTCCTTGAAAATAAAAACCGCGCCAATAGAACCGATCACCAGCACTAACAAATTGTTCACCGGTAATATTGTGCTTTCTGGCATCCACCCGCTGTGGTACAATTCAACCAGAAAGAAAATAGATCCGTAGTTCACCAAGCCAAGCAAGGTACCTGTGCCCATTTCCTTCAACGGGAAAGACTCTTTCTTGAAGATCATTTTGTAAACAAGAATACTTATCCCAATCATTCCCGCTCCCATGAAAGGCATGCATGTGAACAACGAAAGTTCATTCTGATTCGTTGTGAAACTTTGAAAATACGCAATGCTGAAATCGACACTGGTGCTGCCAAGCATAAGTATAACCGGATACAAAAGCATGTCTTTGTTGAACTTGCTCTTTCGATCTACGCTGAAGAGGTACAATCCGAACATGGCAATCAGCAGGGCTATGGCTTTCAATAGCGTGATTTCTCCTTTCCCTAAAAAGGCTAGAACAATAACGGCTAAGACCAACGACATCTTCGAACTGAGTGTGGCCATAGCAATTCCGGATTTCTTGGCTGTAATGGCCATGAAGTAAAAAACGGAAATGAAGAGCGAACCCATAATGAGTCCTGCAAAACTCCAAATCGGAAATTGCAAGGCGCTGCTCAACGCTTCAGGAACATTCGGGACGAAGAAAATTCCACACGAAAAAGCAATGATGTAGTTGAAAACGATGGTCTCAAAGATCTTCGCTTCAATGCGCTCGAAGTATTTGAAAAGCCAATAGATTGCGGCGTTGGTAAGAACGCTAAGAATTAGAAACATCATTTGTTCACCGTAACCGTTAGTAGATCTTCTCCAATATTTTTTTCTGAATAGGCTGTTCCAATTTGCTTCGGAGCCTTCAATCCGCGATCTATTTTATTGTTGGAAGTGAAGACGCGCATTTCATCCCACATTCCACTTTCAATAAAAGTATTTAGTATGCCCGCGCCGCCTTCCACCAAAATGCTTTGAATGTTTGCTTCGTGCAAGACACGCATCCATTCTTCAACGCCCGATTTTTCAAGTGGAAGAATTTCGCAGTTGTATCTCGCTTGAACTCCATTGCCCACCAAGGCAATGGTTCGCGCTTCGTTGTTGAACAACTGAAGCTCTTCCGGAAGACATCCTTTTTCATCGATCACAATGCGAATGGGATTATCGCCTTCCACCAAGCGCACGGTTAATGCAGGATCGTCATTCAATGCAGTTGTTGGTCCAACCAGAATAGCCTGTTCCAAACTTCTCCATTGATGCACCAACTGTCGCGATTCAACAGACGAAATAGGGAAGGAGCCGCGCTCATTTTCTTCACGAATCTTGTCCATGAATCCATCGGCGGTTTGGGCCCATTTCAAAATAATATACGGACGCTTTTTTTCATGAAAGGTGAAGAACCGACGATTAACAAATCGACATTCATCTTCCAGAATGCCTTCAATGACTTCAACGCCGTGTGCCTTCAAATGCTCAATGCCTCGTCCGTTTACTTCGCTGAAGGGGTCGCGTGTTCCAATGACCACGCGAGGAATTCCCATCTCGGTAATGAGGTTTGCGCAAGGAGGTGTTTTGCCGAAATGTGCGCAGGGCTCTAGCGTTACATAGAGTATGCACTCTTTCAATATGCTTTTGTCTTCCACATAACGAATGGCTTCCACCTCGGCATGCGCTTCTCCGTATGCGGTGTGATATCCTTTTGAAATGACTTTATCGTTGTGCACAATCACGCATCCCACCATAGGGTTTGGGGCAACGTGTCCCATTCCGTATTGCGACAGCTCGAGCGCAATTTCCATGTATTCTTCGTGACTCATTCGGCTAATTTATCTGCAATTCCCTGCGCGGCAATCCATGCGGTGGTCCATGCGGCTTGAAAATTAAATCCGCCTGTTACCGCATCAATGTTCAACACTTCTCCAGCGAAATATAAATTCGGAACCAGCTTGTGTTCCATGGTTTGAAAATTCACGTGCTTCAAATCCACTCCTCCGGCTGTCACGAATTCTTCTTTGAACGTACTTTTTCCTGTCATGGGAAGAACGCTTCTCGTGAGCGAGTTCGCCAATACCTCAATGGCCTTGTTGCTGCTGTTGGCCCAGTCTTTCAGGAAGAGGTCGGCCCGTTGCAAGTGCCAGTTCCACAAGCGTGAAGAAATTTGAAACGGGTTGAAGGTGACGCACATTTTCTTCGGATGACTCTCTCGAAGATCTTTCAATTCATCGAGTGTATCGTTGAACGATTGATTAATCCAGTTGATGCGAATGTTCGCTTCGTAATTTTTTTCAGCAAGTGCCAATGCACCGAAGGCAGAGGCTTTCAGCACAGCAGGACCACTCATTCCCCAATGGGTAATAAGAAGCGGACCGCTTGTTTTTATTTTGGTGTCGAGAATTTCAAGCTGTGCAAGTGGCACAGAGATTCCTGAAAGTTCGTGAAGCGATTTATCGTTTATGTGGAAGGTGAATAGGGAAGGGACATGCCGAACGCAAGGCACACCGTGGTTTTCAAGGTCTTTCCAAACGAGTTCGCTGGAACCTGCGGTCATTAAAACCGCGTCGTACGATTGAAGGAACGAGAGATCTGCAGCGTATTCGGTTTTGATTTGAACACCGAGCTTTTCCGCTTCATTCATGAAGCAATCGATAATGGTTTGCGATTTATTGGTGGAAGGAAACATGCGTCCGTCATCTTCGGTATGTGTTTCCACGCCGCGATCGAGCAGCCAGTATATCATGTTGGAAGGTTGAAACGAAAAGAACGGCGAGAGCAATTCCTTTCCTCCACGCGGATAGAATTTCACCAGTTCTTTCGGCTCGAAGCACGAATGCGTCACGTTGCATCTACCGCCACCGCTTACTTTCACTTTGCTTAGCAGGTTTTTGCTTTTTTCAAAAACAATCACTTCCGCCTCAGGCAACAGTTCCGCCAAACGTATAGCACCGAACATTCCTGCTGCTCCTCCGCCTATAACTGCTATTCGTTTTCCTTTTCCGTGCATCTCATGCAAAAATACCACATTGAAGGGCAATCAAGCACTTTTGATTTTTTTCCCCCACCTCCAGTGGGGGCATTACGGATGCCGCTCGCAAAGCGAGCTCAAAGCAACGATTTTCCAATTACGATCCCGATAGCTATCGGGAGGAACAACGAAGTTCTAACAACAGAGTTCCAACAACCAAGTTCTAACAACGAAGTTCCTCCGAATAAACTGCATATAAACTGCATATAAAAATTAGCTCAAGTTCGAAACCTCCGAAATAGGTTTGCAGGTATGGAACAAAACCTAATTAAATCGGAAATTGAATCGCGAATCTTTACCATGCGCGGCCAGATTTCCAGACAACTTCCTTTTCCAATTAAACGATTTAGAAAAAAATGAACTGGTCGCAAATTGCGACCGGTTCCATATATTAAAACATTCAAGTGCATTTCCTTTCGCTGATTATTTTAAACCGTAATGAATAGCAGAGGTTTGTAGCGTGAAAAATAATTTAATGGAAAGGCTATTATAGGGCTTGCGCCATGACAAAAATGCAGAAGTAATCTCGGTATAATATTTGAAATGTGAAAAAAAGAAGTTATGAAAAAAACAGAAATAAAAAATTCATTTATTGTAGCAACAACAGGAATTTCGATTCTCCAAACAACTTGCCTCAAAGATTACAACCCAACCATTAAAATGATACTAGGTATATTGCCCGGAATGTATTTGAGGCGTTCAAAAAAACAACATTTAAAACATTTTGGTGATAGTCTGATAGCAGGAAGTATTATTGGATACACCATAAATATGCTTAAACAGAATGTGTGCGATT
>JBJOPP010000272.1:0-6325 GCA_046050685.1 Bacteroidota bacterium | reverse complement strand
AGCAATAGGCGCTGACCAATCGAATTTTTATATACTTGGAAATTCTTGGGGTGGAATACTTGCCATGGAATACGCTTTGAACTATCAGAACAATTTAAAAGGTCTTATTGTGGCAAACATGGTGGCAAGTGCCCCTGAATACGGTAAGTATGCCGATGAAGTTTTGGGTAGGCAAATGCCTCCGGAAGTCCTTGCAGAAATCAGAGCATTGGAAGCGAAAAAAGATTTCGCCAATCCGAGATACATGGAGTTATTAATTCCGAATTATTACAACGAACACATCTGTCGTTTGAAAGAATGGCCAGACGGTTTGAACCGTTCCATCAAACATGCAAACAACACCATCTATACGCTTATGCAAGGACCGAGTGAATTCGGAGTAAGCGGAAGACTAACCCACTGGGACATTAAGAATCGTTTGCACGAAATAGCAGTTCCAACCTTAATGATTGGTGCGAAATACGACACCATGGATCCGGCCGCCATGGAAGAACAAAGCAAGCTCGTTCAAAAAGGAAAATTCTTGTATTGTCCGAATGGCAGTCACCTTTCCATGTGGGACGACCAGGAGGTGTTTATGAATGGGGTGGTTGATTTTGTGAAAGAAGTCTCTGCTCAATAGGGCAGAATGTCCGTAGGACGAATGTTGCAGAGCAACGAATGTTTTCAACGAATGCCTGCGGCGAATGTCTTCGACGAGATCATTTAAAATTTATCCATTCCGATTTGGATGGTGAAAAGAATGAGGCTTAATAACATTCCGCCGATGAAGATGGCAGAGCTTATTTTCAAGAAGGGGTATTTACGGGTGGAAAGGACTTTTCCAATTTGATAGATATCGCGAATCATAGATTCTTGCACTTCTTCTTTTGTCTCCATGATTTGTTTCATGCGTGTGTCGTATTCTTCAGGCGTATAGGCACTGAAGTGCATGAAGAATAATGGATTGAAGTTTTTCGAGTCGAAGTCTGGACGTTTCTTCGGCAATGACAACGGAGCCACAACCATTACTGCTGTAATGATGCATAAAACCGAGGTTGCCAATAAAGACCAAACTCCCCAATATCCCATGGCAGTTTCAATACGGGCAAGGGTAATGGAGAAGATAATACAGTTACTTGCAATAATGATATTCGCTTTCTGATCAGCAAATGAACTTAACTGAACGTGGTGCTGCTGCGCTGTGCGCAACATGTACATCCAATTCGTGTTGTCGTGATTCTCGGTACTCATTGCCGCGAATATAACTTTTCAAAGTGAACTTAATGTTAACAACACGATTCCAATGAAATAGTACAAAATTCAAAAGTTAACAAAAGGAAAGATAGCCATTGGCGAATGTTCTCTGAACGAATGCCTGCGGCGATTGTCTTCGACGATTGTAATTACAGAGTAGGAATAATAATTCCACTTCGTGGATAAATCCCGAAGGGACTCGTCCGCTACGCGGATGTATCCCGAAGGGACTGGTCCGTTACACGGATGTATCCCGAAGGGAATAGAATTAGAAGAATTCTGAGAATTTCCCCGCTTCTTTCAACCGAACTCCTTTCTCCGTATGTTGCAACGTGCAACACTCATTCACACTGTCGTGCTCGAAGAAGAGAACGTATTCATTGTCAGCAGCGGTGTTGAGGAAGAGCTCTTTTTCAGACATGGTTAACAACGGACGAGTATCATAGCCCATTACATAGGCGAGGGGAATGTGTCCAACCGATGGAAGAAGATCGGCCATGAAGACCACTGTTTTCCCCATATAGTTAATCTGCGGAATCATCATGCTGTCTGTATGTCCGTCTACGAATAACACGTCGAACCCAAGCGGAGTAGGCGATACGTTGTTCACGCGTTCAATAAAATTCAATTGTCCGCTTTCTTGAATAGGCAAAATATTTTCGGAAAGGAAACTGGCTTTCTCTCTCGGATTCGGCTCTGTAGCCCATTTCCAGTGATTTGCATTGCTCCAGAATTTTGCGTTTGGAAACGCAGGTTGGAAATGTTCGCGGGTTGAATTGTATTCTATAGTTCCGCCGCAATGATCGAAATGCAAATGCGTCAACAAAACATCGGTAATGTCGTTTCTATGAAACCCTTTCAGAGCAAGGGATTGATCAATGGTCAAGGTGTCTTGCAAATGATAATGCGAAAAGAATTTCTCGCTTTGCTTTCCACCAATACCTGTATCGATAAGCGTCAGACGATCGCCGTCTTCCACCAACAAACAACGCATGGCCCAGGTGCACAGATTCAGCTCGTCGGCCGGATTGGTCTTTTGCCACAATTGCTTCGGAACCACGCCGAACATAGCGCCCCCGTCTAACTTGAAAAATCCAGTGTCTATAACATGTAGTTTCATAGTGCAAATGTAATAGCGATTGTCTCGCTTTCCATTTGTACCTTTGCGCCTTAGAAATTAAACATGGACCATTCGTCGTTATTCAGTATTTCTCCTATCGATGGCAGATACCGCCGTCAGACCGAAGACCTGCAACAATACTTTTCAGAGTTCGCCCTTATCAAATACAGAGTTTGGGTGGAAGTGGAATACTTCATTGCATTGTGTGAATTGCCTCTTCCACAGTTGACCAGCGTTTCAGCCGATACGTTTGTTCACTTGCGCGACATCTGTGCGAACTTCTCGCAAGAAGATGCCCAATGGATCAAGGACAAAGAGAAGATAACGAATCACGATGTAAAGGCCGTTGAGTATTTCATCAAACACAAAATGGATGAAATGCAATTGGGAGCGGTGAAAGAATTCGTTCACTTCGGATTGACTTCTCAAGACATTAACAATACTTCTATACCCGCATCGTTTCGCGATTCTTTGGAGAATGTATACATTCCGAAAATCGACGAGGTGATGCATCACTTAGCTGAGCGAAGTAAAGAGTGGAAGGACGTTCCCATGTTGGCACGTACACACGGACAACCCGCTTCGCCAACGCGTTTAGGAAAAGAGTTTTTTGTTTTCGTTGAACGCTTGGAAGAACAGCTTCAGCAATTGGAGAATATTCCGGTAGCTGCCAAGTTCGGCGGGGCAACAGGAAATTTCAACGCCCATCACGTGGCTTATCCGGAAATTGATTGGGTTGAATTTGCAAACGAGTTTTTGGGTGAAAAGCTTCGCTTATCTCGCTCGCAATACACCACGCAAATTGAACACTACGATCACATGGCCGCTTCATTCGATGGATTGAAGCGATTGAATACAATACTCATCGACTTGTGCCGCGACATCTGGTCATACATCAGCATGGATTATTTCCGTCAGATTGTGAAGGAAGGTGAAGTGGGTTCTTCGGCTATGCCGCACAAAGTGAATCCGATCGACTTCGAAAACGCTGAAGGAAATTTAGGAATGGCGAATGCCTTATTTGAGCACTTGTCTGCAAAGCTTCCTGTAAGCCGCTTGCAGCGCGACTTAACCGACAGCACAGTTCTTCGCAACATTGGAGTTCCAATGGCGCATACGATTATTGCATTGAATTCTATCCTAAAAGGATTGGGTAAGTTGAAGTTGAACGAAGCGAAGATTGCACTTGATCTTGAAAACAATTGGGCGGTTGTTGCGGAAGGCATTCAAACTGTTCTTCGCCGCGAAGGATATGAAGCGCCATACGAAGCATTGAAAAACCTAACACGCGGAAAAGATCGTGTGGAAGAATCAGACATACATGCATTCATAGATGTGTTGGAAGTATCCGATGCCATTAAAGCTGAATTGAAATTGATTCGTCCTGAAAACTATACTGGAATAGACTTAATGTCTGATCACGAATGAAGTCATTCCGGGCCATATTCTCATTGCTAGGCGACTACAAAGGGTCGTTGGTGTGGAATTTTTTCTTCAACATACTCAACGCTATTTTTTCGTTGTTCACGTTCTTAAGCGTTGTTCCGTTTTTGTATGTGTTGTTCGAAGTGAATCAAGGTGGAAGTGCACCGATCTCTCAAGCCAAAGGATTGTGGGATCAATTCAAAGATCAGTTGAACGGTTCCATTCTCGAGCATGGAAAACCGCATGTTCTTTTGTTAATGTGTTTGTTCATTGTTGTTCTCGCTTTGCTGAAGAACACCGTGAATTACATTTCGCTCTTAAGTATTGCTCGCATTCGCACAGGCGTTTCAAGAGACCTTCGAAAGAAGATGTACAAGAAAGTGCTTCGACTTCAATTGGCTTTTTTCTCGAATGAAAGAAAAGGCGATTTGATTTCACGTATGACCAATGACTTGAATGAAATTGAGTTCTCTGTCATTGGTGCCTTGGAAGCGTTGTTGAAGTCGCCCGTGATGATTGTCTTTTCATTGATCACCTTGGTGCTCATGAGTTGGAAGCTGACGTTGTTCGCTTTCATTTTCCTTCCAGTAAGCGGATATTTAATCTCACGCATTGCGAAGAGTTTGAAGAACGCCGCGAAACGCAGCAAGTCGAATCTCGGAGATCTTATAGCTTTGTTGGATGAGAGCTTAACCGGCATTCGTGTCATTAAAGTTTTCAATGCTGAAGAGCATTTCGAAAAGAAATTTGACGAGACCAACGAGGGGTATTCTCGATTGATGCACAAGTTATACAAGCGCGAATACTTGGCATCTCCGATGTCTGAATTTATTTCACTCATGGTGATAAGCGTGTTGTTGTATGTTGGAGGAACTATTGTTTTCAGTGGTGAAATAAGCGGAGAATTGCTTATCGGATATTTGGTTGTCTTCTCGCAAATTATTCAACCCGCGAAACAATTCAGCGATGCGATTTTCAAAGTGAACAAGGGAATGGCAAGTTTGGAGCGCATTCGCGAAGTCTTGCATGCTGAAGAAACGGTATTAGATAAATCAGACGCAGTGGAGCTTTCCACTTTCAATGAACGCATTTCATTTGAAGGAGTGAGTTTTAAGTATGGCGAAGAAGAAGTGTTGAAGAACATTTCCTTCAACATTGAAAAAGGACAAACTGTTGCCTTGGTGGGGTCTTCAGGCAGTGGGAAAACCACGTTGGCCATGTTGTTGGCGCGTTTTTATGATCCCACTTCAGGAAGCATAAATATCGATGGTGTTGCAATAACACATTTGAAAACGAAGTCGCTTCGCTCACACATGGGTATGGTTACGCAAGATGCTTTGTTGTTCAACGATACGGTTGCGAACAACATTGTCTTGTCGGAAGTCCATTCCTCAGAGAAGTTAATGGAAGCAGCTCGTGTATCTAACGCGTTGGAATTCATTGATGAGTTGGAGAATAAATTCGATACAAATATTGGCGACAGTGGAATGCGCCTGTCTGGCGGACAGCGTCAGCGTTTGTCCATTGCCCGCGCGATTTATAAGAATCCTTCGATTTTAATTTTAGACGAGGCCACTTCGGCGTTGGATACACAAAGCGAGAAGTATGTGCAGGATGCCATTTCGAAAATGATGGAGAATCGCACGGCGTTGGTGATTGCTCACCGTTTAAGCACCATTCAGCAGGCCGATTTAATTTTGGTGATGCAGGCTGGAGAAATTGTGCAGCGCGGTACACACAAAGAACTAATTTCGCAAGAAGGGTTGTACAAGACCCTTGTTGAAATGCAAGAATTATAAGACTATGTTAGCACTACTTAGAAAAGAAATTCGCTCGTTTTTGACTTCCTTAATCGGATACATTGTTATAGCCGTGTTCTTAATTGTGACGTCATTGTTCATGTGGGTTTTCCCAGGGAGTTTGAATGTTATGGAGTCGGAATACGCTACCCTTGATACCTTATTCTACATCGCGCCATGGGTTTTCTTATTCTTGATTCCAGCCGTAACCATGCGTTCATTGGCTGAAGAACAAAAGGAGGGAACACTTGAGTTGTTAATGACCAAGCCGATTACTGATCTTCAAATTATTTTGGCGAAATACCTCGCAGGTTTGTTGGTTGTGGTGATTGCCATTTTCCCAACATTGGTTTATTTCCTTTCCGTTTATTTATTGGGAAATCCGGTTGGGAACATTGACGCTGGAGCAACGTGGGGATCTTATCTCGGATTAATTTTCCTTGCGAGTGTTTATGTGAGCATTGGAATTTTCGCATCGAGCTTAACGAAGAATCAGATTGTAGCCTTCTTAATTGCAGCACTAATCAGCTTTGTAATGTATTCAGGTTTTCAGTCTTTGGGAACCTTTAACTTATTCGGATCATTGGATAGATTCATTATTCGCTTGGGAATGGAAGACCATTACTCGGGCATGAGCATTGGATTGATTGACACGCGTGATGTTCTCTACTTTGTAGGAGTAAGCGCATTTTTTATATTATTAACCCGTTTGCGTCTTCAAGCTAGAAACTGGTGAGTTAGTGTA
>JBJOPP010000271.1:0-2698 GCA_046050685.1 Bacteroidota bacterium | reverse complement strand
AAAGGTCGCGTAAGAAATACTCCTTTGTGCGAATCGGCTATTGTTGGTGCCGGTTTAGGATTAAGCATGAAGGGACATAAGGCTATGGTTGAAATGCAATTCGCAGATTTCGTGACTTGCGGCTTTAATCAAATTGTAAATAATTTGGCGAAGCTTCATTACCGTTGGGCGGAAAACGCAGACGTTGTAGTGCGCATGCCAACGGGTGGTGGTGCCGCTGCAGGACCTTTCCACAGTCAGAGCAACGAAGCTTGGTTCTTCCATACTCCCGGTTTGAAAATCGCTTATCCGGCTTTTCCTTCCGACGCAAAGGGACTGTTATGTCAGTCTTTCGAAGATCCAAATCCAGTTTTGTTTTTCGAGCATAAAATGCTTTACCGAAGCATTGAAGAAGAGGTTTCAGAAGGATTTTACACACTGCCATTTGGAAAGGCTCGCATTGTTTCAGCTGGCGACAAACTTACACTGGTAACCTATGGCCTTGGTGTTCATTGGGGAATGGAAGTGTTGAAGGAAGAGAAGTATGCCGGCATTGAATTGATAGACCTACGCACGCTGGCTCCATTGGATTACGAAACTGTAATGACTTCAGTGAAGAAAACAGGTAGAGTAGTGGTGTTGCATGAAGATACGCTAACAGGCGGTATTGGTGGGGAATTGGTTTCTCGTATTACGGAAGAATGCTTTGAGTACCTCGATGCTCCTGCAACGCGTTGTGCAAGTTTAGATACTCCTATTCCTTTCAATGCAGGATTGGAAATCAATTTCATGGCTAACAATCGATTGCGAACAACATTGGACAAAGTCCTTTCGTATTAAGTTTTCCTGCTCTAATTTTATCGTCAATGAAAAGACGATGGAATAGTATAAAGGCCATACAATTAGTTGTATTTGCTTTGCTTTGCTATTGTTCCAATGCACAAGTTTCATTGTTGGCAGATTATACCGCCCATTACGGAATTGTTGGGGGTGAAGATCTCTCTGGTTACGTTACATACGATGTTTACCTTTCATTCCCAACTTCAACTTATCGATTAACAGCAATTGGTGGTGGACTTCAAGCCAATCCAAACTTCACCGTACAACTTTCTTCAGATTGTAATTTCTTTCAGCATGCCAATGGAAGTTATTTTTCGGAAGGAATTAGTTGTAGCGATTACGCATCAAATCCATCCTTAGAATGGGACAGTCGTTTTGCAGTTGGAAGTGAATGCAACAACAGCAGTCCTTCACTATACCAGGTTTCCTCTGAAATGAACGCGTTGAACAATTGGGAAAATGGAAGTTCAGCATTGGCGCTATCGAACACTTTGTTTTTCCGCATGCCGAATGATCCTTCGGTTTTATTAGATGGTGAAAATAAAATTTTAGTTGGAAGATTTACAACGTGTGGAAATTTGTGCGTGAAGTTGGGTGTTCAGTATTTTGAAAATTATACAGGTCCAGGTTCTATCTTTCAAACCGAAGTGGTAGAAGGCTGTTTCAATAATCCATGTGAACAGAATCCTGTTGCTTCAACTGTTTCAATTTCACAGCCCGGTTGCTCTACAGCCTCTCAAGTGATTGCTCTTGCTACAGGTGGAAATGCTCCTGTGAACTATGAGCTATGGGATGTAACCAACAATTCTCTCATTTCTACATCAACTTCTTTCGATGGAAGTTGGAATGTAAACGCACCGAATGCAGGGAACTTTGAGATTCGTTCTGCCGATGCATACGGATGCAGAGATACCACAGCGAGTTTTATCATAAGTGATTTTATTCCTCCAAGCATTCAGTTGATTGGAAATAATCTCACATGCTTTCAAAACGGTTCAGGAAGCATTGAAATTTCAGGCTCAGGGGGAACAGGTTCGTTGACGGAACTTTCCACAAGTTCGCTTCTTCCATTTACATTAATGAATTTAGATGCCTCGAATTATCTTATTCAAGTGACGGATGAGAACGGATGTTTGGCCTCTGACGAAATAAT
Organism: Bacteroidota bacterium; assembly: GCA_046050685.1. Taxonomy (GTDB): domain Bacteria; phylum Bacteroidota; class Bacteroidia; order Flavobacteriales_D; family Sanyastnellaceae; genus CAIZGX01. Next base: position 726 of record JBJOPP010000271.1, on the reverse strand, counting down.
TATTGAAGAGCCTACCGCTGTGCAAGCTTCAATTACCCAACAAACAGATCTTGTCTGTGCGAACCAATGTACTGGAGCAATTGCATACTCTTCCAACGGAGGTGTAGGGAATTGTACATTCGAACTTGTTTCGAACGGGTTTACAGGTGCGGCTTCTGGAACATTGACGAATTTATGTGGTGGAGCCGATACCCTTGTTATTTCCGATGGAAATGGCTGCGCGTTTCAACTTCCTTTCGAATTGAATTATCCAGATTCATTGCAAATTTTTAGCAGTGGTGTTGGTCCAACTTGTTCTGAGTACACAGATGGCGAAGCGAATTTAGTTTTTGCAGGTGGAACAGGTGCCTTGCACATTACCATTGCAGAAGGGAATTACGAAATCCTTCCGCAATCGTTATTGGAATATCAATTGGCAAATCTTGGGGTTGGAATAATTTCCATTCAAGTTGAAGACGATGCCGGTTGTTCTATAAATGAAGTCATTACCGTGGAGTCAGTTTTTTCTTCCAACTTGAATTTATCTACAAGCTCAACTGAAGAGTCATGTTTCAATAATTTAGACGGGACCGCAGAGGTTCTACTTGAAGGCGGATTTGGACCGTTTAGTTTTTTATGGAATGACGCGCAAGCGCAGCAGACGCCTCTCGCAACTGGACTTGTTGGGAATAGAAATTACCGTGTGGAAGTAACCGATGTGAACAATTGTATATACAGGCGAAGTGT
>JBJOPP010000270.1:0-3378 GCA_046050685.1 Bacteroidota bacterium | reverse complement strand
CCGGTTATTGACCAAGCGTTAGAACCCGGCATTGCTTTCGAAACCGTTAAGCTCATGAAAGGGGTTTGCGATTATGGAACGGCATCACGTATTCGCTCCAATCCGAAATACGGAAAAATTCCTTATCCGCTTGCAGGAAAGACGGGAACTACACAGAACAACACCGACGGTTGGTTCATCGGAATGACACCGGAATTGGTAACAGGAGTTTGGGTAGGAGCGCAAGATCCAACGGTTCGTTTTTCCAGCACGGCTCTTGGGCAAGGCGCGAATACAGGTCTTCCGATATTCGGGTATTTCATGAACAGCATTTACAAGGACTCACGCATTTCCATTTCGAAAGGAGATTTCGAAGCACCAACAGAGTACGATCCACTTCGCTTCCAATGCACCAGCGGTGGTATGGGCGATTTGTTCTATGATGGTGAAGATGGAAGTATGGAAGAGTTCTTCAACGGAGAATTGGAATTTGACGGCGATGTGCCAGAATAAAATAGATTATGGGATTTAATAAAGTAAGAGCTTCTGCAGCGGAAGCATGCGAAGGGATAACCTCGGGAATGACGCTTATGGTGGGCGGATTCGGCCTGTGCGGTATTCCAGAAAATTGCATTACCGAATTGGTGAAGATGGGCGTGAAAGACCTCACATGCATTTCAAACAATGCTGGAGTAGACGATTTCGGATTGGGCTTGTTGCTTCAGCAGAAGCAAGTGAAAAAAATGATTAGCTCATACGTTGGCGAGAATGCAGAGTTCGAGCGTCAGATGTTGAGCGGTGAGTTGGAAGTTGAGTTAATTCCTCAAGGCACATTGGCTACTCGTTGCATGGCAGCTGGATATGGAATGCCTGTCGTGTATACACCAGCGGGTGTTGGAACAGAAGTGGCGGAAGGCAAAGAGGTTCGCGAGTTCAAGGGAAAGAAGTATTTGATGGAAGAGGCCTTCGACGCAGACTTTGCTTTGGTGAAGGCTTGGAAGGGCGATGCGATGGGCAATTTGGTGTTTCGTTCAACGGCGCGCAACTTCAATCCGATGATGGCTATGGCTGGAAAGATTACTATTGTTGAAGTGGAAGAATTGGTTCCGCTAGGAGCGTTAGATCCCGATCACATTCATACGCCGGGCATTTATGTGCACCGTATTTTTCAGGGAGTGAATTACGAAAAAAGAATTGAGCAGCGCACTGTTCGTCAAAGAGTATAATTATGGCTTGGGATAAAATTGGAATAGCGAAGCGCATTGCGCAAGAAGTTCAAGACGGAACGTATGTGAACTTGGGTATAGGAATTCCCACGTTGGTAGCGAATTACATTCCGGAAGGAATGGAAGTTGAGTTACAAAGCGAGAACGGAATATTAGGCATGGGCCCTTTTCCATTCGAAGGAGAAGAAGATGCGGACTTGATTAACGCTGGGAAGCAGACCGTAACCTTGCGTGACGGCTCTTCCATTTTCGACAGTGCTATGAGCTTCGGAATGATTCGCGCGCAGAAAGTGGATCTTACCATTTTAGGAGCAATGGAAGTCAGTGAGAACGGCGACATTGCGAATTGGAAAGTTCCCGGTAAGATGGTTAAGGGAATGGGCGGCGCCATGGATTTGGTAGCCAGCGCGAAGAACATTATTGTTGCGATGCAGCATTGCGATAAGGCCGGTAACTCGAAGTTATTGCCGCAGTGTTCCCTACCTCTAACAGGTATTCATTGCATTAAAAAAGTAGTCACCGATTTGGGTGTTTTCGACATCCGCGACGGCGCTTTTCATTTGGTTGAATTGGCTCCGGATGTAACGTTGGAAGAGGTTATCGCCAAGACAGCAGGGAAACTGCTTACGCAGTAGAATGCCCGAAGGGCGAATGTTGCGGAGCAACGAATGTCTTCGACGAATGTCTTTGACTTTTATGAGTGTAGCCCCGAAGGGGTGAAATAATCGGGGAAGCATGGGTGTTAGCCCATGCAAACGATGATCAAGCAAAAGATCTGCTCCCGCGAGATAAAAACGGTTCAACCTTATGCGCATTTATGCGAAAACCGCGCCCTTCCGCACGGCCTAACAGTCCAGAAACGCAGTTCCAATTACTTCGTAGGAATTATGAAATAGGAATTACGCAGTAGGAATAAAATCGAAGATTTTCCTAATTTCGAATCATGAATACGAATGAAGTTCGATGGAAGCAGCGCTTCGAGAATTTTATAAATGCTCGAAAGCAATTTATGGTTGGTTTGGAATTGTCCAGATCAAGAGGGTTGTCTTCTCTAGAGAAACAAGGTTTAATTCAGGCGTTTGAATTCACGCAAGAGATGTCTTGGAAGGTCCTACAAGATTACCTGAAGCATCAGGGCATAAAAGAGATTGTGGGTTCGCGCGATGCTTTTAGTTTGGCTTATCAGAATCAGCTGGTTTCAAATGGAGAACTGTGGCTGGATACAATTCTAACTAGAAATCAAACTTCTCATTTGTATGACGAATCGATTTTGGATGAAGTTTTTGAAAAAGTAGTAAATCAATATCCTATTTTATTTGAACAGTTAGAAGCTCGAATGAATGAATTAATTTAGTGGAATGGAAACAGGATTAAGCGATAAATCACTTCAAGCAATAGCGAATGTTGTTTACTCTAATGAACGTGTTCAAGAAGCGAAGATTTTCGGATCTCGTGCCATTGGGACGTTTCGCGAAGGTTCTGACATTGACATTTGTTTGATAGGAGAAGAGTTGACCCTTACAGACCTCAACAGAATTTCCACAGAATTAGATGAGTTGAATATTCCGGAAATGATAGATTTGGTGAATTTCCGAACGATCAAAAATGAGAATCTCTTAAAGCATATCAATACTTTCGCATTATCCATTCAACCTCACTAAATCTTCGTAGGCTTTCGCGAAGCATTCCTCGAAGAGATTCGCCCAAAGGGCATTCGTGCTGGCACATTCGTCGAAGACCTTAGTGTGCTCATGCCAACGATGATTAAGAGTTCGAGTAATTCATACGCTTTGACGCGTAATAATTAATAAAACCTTGTCGGAAAGCGAACTTTCTTAAAGATGAAGTTGACTTAATTTGCGAAATATAACCGGTAACAATGAGGAATTTGTTTTATTTATTTTTCCCATTCTGTATTTGTTTTGTTTCTCAGAACGCATTTGCCCAATGTGTCAATGCAAACCTCGAACTTGGTACCACAGTCAATTGGATGGGATATACCGGTAATTGCTGTGGAATAAATACACCAAACCCTGGTATTGTCACTGGAAGGCATACGATTACTACCCCAGGCTTTGATCCAATGGTGTTGGGGTGTGCTCAAATTCCAACAGTTTATCCAGGAGGAAATTATTCAATTCAATTAGGTAATTCAAATGGAGAAGCGGAAGCC
>JBJOPP010000269.1:0-12601 GCA_046050685.1 Bacteroidota bacterium | reverse complement strand
GAAGCATCTTTGACTTCGTCAATCTTTGGCTCCGCCAATCTTTGACTCCGTCAATCTTCACTCCGTGAATTAGCCTTCCATCCCGCCTTCGTTCGACTTCATGTTTTTACGTTTGAACAATTGCGAGTCCATCTTTCCAAACTTCCATGAAATGTTGAAACGGAACATCTGCCAGTCGCGACGCTTGTATGTGATCTGATCGAAGAAAGGTGAGGTGCTGTGTACAATATTCACTCGTGTGCGCAAGACATCTTGTGCACTGAATGAAACCACTAAACTTCGATTCGCTAAAAATTCTTTGCGAATGGAAAGGTCCAATCCATAAGTTGGTTCAATGAATCCTTGAACCGTGTTGTTGCTTCCGCCCCAGCCACCGCCGCCCATACCCATGCCCATTCCGCCGCCACCACCACCGCCTCCGCGTTCACTGCTTCCAACTTCTAACGAGCGTTTGCTGCTGTAGTCGAACATAGCTTGAATGGAAATGTTCTTCGGTGCTTTGTAAGTGATGTTACTTTTAATCCAATACGAACTGATGTTGTTCTTCAAATTCGGGTCAAGGTTGGTTCCATCAATGGCACTGTTGTAGACGTTAATGTTGGTGCTCATATCAATCGACTTCGAGATGGCGTTACGAGAAACGAACTCTAATCCCAATGCCTGACTGCTGCTTGCATTTTGGTAAGAGGTAACAACAACAGTGTCTCCCAAGAACTCACTGTATTCCAAGCTTTGTTGGCGAACGGTTACATTGGTTGTGTAGCGCCCATAAGCAGACACAATCATGGTGTTTTTCTTGTTTGGAATCCACTGCCAAGAAAGTTCTCCCGATTGAGTAAACTCTGGTTTCAATCCAGGGTTTCCTCTTTGAATGTTCAACGAATCGCTGTAATCGGTAAACGGAGAGAGCGTCATGAAACTCGGACGATTGATCTTTCTATTCAAGGCAAATTGAACATCTTGCTTTTCAGTAATTACGCGTGTTACGAATAACGAAGGGAAAAGCGCAATCGGATATTTGTAAGCGAAGTTTCCATTGGTGCTTAAAAGCTCACCTTTGTAGTCGCTGCTCTCAGCGCGAAGCCCAGCTTTAATTTTCCAAACAGGTAAGTCCAACGCCGCTGTCCCATAGGCGGCATAAACTTGATCGAGGTAGTGATAGTTGACACCCAATGAAGTGATATCCTGCCAAACGCCATTGGCTAGTTGCTTGTTTCTGTATTCGGTAGTGAAGTCACGCACTGAAAAGCGCGTTCCAGCTTCAACACGGAAACGATCGGTCACCTTGGATTCGAAATCTATTTGTGAAGTAATTAAATACTGAGAGACATCTCCATGCTGCATCAAGTAGGTAGCATTCGCATCGTTGTAGATGTTCATGTAATCGCCGTCGAAAACACTTTTAATGCGGTTGAAATTAATGTCGGCATTCAGTTCAGTACCTTCTTTCGTGAAAAGATGTTTATACAAAACACTTCCACCAAGGTTCTGAAAGGCCCGCTTGGTATTGCTTTCGCGATAATAGGATCCTGTTCCGCCACCGAGGGTATCGGCCTTTACATTCAAGGTGTCGAAAGGAGCGAAAGATCCCTTCATAATGTTTCCTGAAAAAGTTAAAGTGTTACGATTGTCAATGAGCCAGTCAAATCCTCCGCGACCGTTCAACATGAATCCGTCGTTCATACTGTACTGGTTTTGAAACAAGGAATAAGCGGGTGCCACATTTTCGCGTTCAGTGGTTCCAATGCTAATGCTTCTGCGTTGATTGTAATTCGCGTTGGCGAAGAAATTTATTTTTCCTTGACGAAAGTTGAAGTCCATTCCTGAATTCACCCTTCCACGTTTGTCAACGCCTCCACGAATACTTCCGTTGTAACCACCGCTGCGGTTGTGCTTCATGACAATGTTTACAATGCCACCACCGCCGCCGCTAGCATCGTACTTCGCCGATGGATTGGTAATTAATTCAACGCGTTGAATGGCATCTGCTGGAATTTGATCAATGGTCAAAGTGGTTGGTCTTCCGTCTACAAAAATTTGAGGAGCTGCATTGCGAAGCTGAACATTTCCATCGGTATCCACTTGAAGAGAAGGAATGTTTCTCAACACGTCCTCCGCTGTACCTCCTGAATTCATCGGGTTCTTGTCAACATCGTAAATACGCTTATCGAACTCTAGTCGCGGACCTCCGCCGTCGATGGTCACAGTGTTCAATTGTCCTGTGAATGTGAGTTTAAGATTTCCCAAATCTTTTTCAATCAATCCCATTGGCGCTCCGGAGGGCTTTAATGTAAACACATAGAAGGCGGCATCCACATTGGCCATGGAAAAGCGAAGGGTTAATTTTTCACCCACCGGTAGGTCTTCAATAGTGAACTCTCCGTTAGCCTGTGAAAGCGCACCGCCCAATACAAGCGGATTCTTCTCCTTCACCACCAAACTGTCTTCTTTGTACACACGTAGAACAACGAATTCAATAGGCTTGTTTGTTGTTGCATCGAAAAGTTTACCGTACACACGACCTTTCGGAGCGGGTCTTCCAGGCTGTCCTGCACCAGTTCCCCCAGGTCTTCCACCTTGCTGAGGCTGGGCGTATGCACAGACAGAAAATGCAAGTGCAATTAAAACAAGGGAAAGGGTTTTGTAAAACGATATATTTGAGTTGAAAGGAAATTTCATTTGAATAGAACAGGAATAATTACAAAAAGTTTAATGTGGTAAAGTTAACCAATAGAAGGGGTGTATTCCTTAATTTCGCACACATATGAAACCCATTCCTTTTTCTCCGCCTCGTATCGATGAAAAAACGATTGAAGCGGTTACCGCGGTGTTACGATCAGGTTGGATTACGACAGGTCCGCAGACACGTGCTTTTGAAAACGATATTCAACACTATTGCGATTCAGGGCCGGTATTGTGCTTGAACTCATGGACCAATGCTGTTGAGATGGTTTTGTATTGGTTCGGAATTGGTCCGGGCGATGAAGTAATTGTTCCTGCATACACCTACGCTGCAACAGCAAACGTTGTTGTTCACTTGGGAGCAACCCCCGTAATGGTAGATTGCGCGCCGAATTCAGCGCATATGGATATCGAGAAAGTCGCGGCAGCAATGACCGAAAGAACGAAGGCCATCATGCCCGTGGATGTTGGCGGATTGCCTGTCGACTATGACGCATATATGGAATTAGCGAAGAGCTTTACAAAGCGATTCGAATGGAAACCGACTAGTAAGCCTCAAGAAAAATTCGGACGTCCTTTAGTTGTTTCTGATGCAGCACATTCATTTGGCTCATTGTACAAAGGAAAGCGTGTCGGTAATCAGACAGATGTTGCAGGGTTCTCTTTTCACGCAGTGAAAAATCTGACCACGGCAGAAGGTGGAGCCATTGCGTTGAATTTTCAAAATGAAATTATTTCGGAAAAGATTCGTCAAGAGATTTACACCAAGTCGCTTCACGGACAATCGAAAGATGCCATTTCAAAAATGCAACCGGGTAACTGGAGATATGATATTGTTGAAGCGGGATACAAATGCAACATGACCGACATTCACGCTGCAATTGGTAGAGTAGAGTTGGAGCGTTTTCAAGAAAGCTTAGACAGAAGAAAAGAGATTTGTGAAATCTACAACCGCATTCTTTCATCCAATAAAGATTGCATTCTTCCAACGTTCAAAACGGAATGGTCAGATTCGAACTACCACTTGTATATGCTTCGTTTAAATAAGTTCACCGAAGATCAGCGCGATGCTGTCATTCGCGAAGTGGCGGAGTTAGGCATTTCATTGAACGTGCATTTTCAGCCTTTGCCTTTGTTCACGTTTTACAAGAGTCAGGGGCATGACATTCACGACTTTCCGAATGCGTTTAATTTCTATAAGAATGAAATTTCGCTTCCTGTCTATTACGATTTGTCGAATGAAGATGCAGAACGCGTAGCGAACGCAATCTTGGCCGCTATTGCATAATGAAATGAAAAGGTTGTTCGATATTCTATTCTCAGCGGTGCTCATTCTAGTGCTTCTACCCTTGGGAATGGTTGTATCGATTTGGATCGTGCTCGATGATTTTGGGTCTCCTTTTTTCGTGCAACAGCGCGTGGGTTTGAATGGAAGAAATTTTGGTTTGTTGAAGTTTCGCTCCATGCGGAAAAACGCTGAATCCAAAGGTCAATTAACGGTTGGAATGAAAGACAACCGCATTACCCGAAGCGGTTATTTTATTCGGAAGTACAAAATCGACGAACTACCTCAATTGGTAAATGTGTTTCTTGGTGAAATGAGCGTTGTGGGTCCTCGTCCGGAAGTTCCCAAATACGTTTTGTTGTACAACGAAGAACAACAAAACGTTCTCAGCATCAAACCAGGAATCACAGACTTCGCCAGCATCGAATACGTTCGTGAAAACGAACTCCTCAGCCAATCTCCCCATCCCGAAAAAACCTACATCGAGGAAATCATGCCCGCCAAACTCGCACTCAATCTGAAATACGTCCGCGAGCAAAGTTTTTTAACGGATATGAAGATTATTCTTCAAACCATCAAAGCGATTCTTTAATCATCCCCTCGCGCAGCGTCATCCGCGTTGTGGTCATCACCGAAGGTGTCATCACAACGTGTTGTGTCATCACAACAAAGTTGTGTCATCCATGGACTTCAAGATAATTGCAACACCTTGTGCAGCTTCCTCCATGGTAATCGTCAACGGTGGAGCAATACGGAAGCTCCAAGGGCAAGACAAAAACCAAAAGCTAAGTAGTCCTTGACGAAGATTTTCTTCAACTACTTGCTGAACCACTTCAGCACTCTCCATGTCAATAGCGAAGAACAATCCCTTCCTTCGAATTTCTATTACGCGTTCATGCGCGGATAATTTTTCTTCAATGTATTGTCCGATTTGCTCGGCATGATTCAACAATTCTTCGTTGTGAATTTGTTCCAAGAATGCATGCGCGGCAGCGCAAGCAACGGGGTGTCCGGCAAAGGTGCTTATGTGTCCGAGGAACGGATTGTGCGAAAGCTCGCGCATGTTCTCTCGCGAGGAAACCAAGCAACCGATAGGCATTCCTCCGCCTAACGCTTTTCCAAGCGTAATGGCGTGAGGAACCACGCCGAAGTGTTCGAATGCGAACACTTTTCCGGTGCGCCCCATGCCGCATTGAATTTCATCGAAGACGAGCAGCGCACCCACTTCATCGCATTTCTTCTTCAACGCATGCAAATACAGTTCATTCGGTAAACGCACGCCTGCGTCTCCTTGAATGGTTTCAAGAATAACACCAGCAGTTTTTTCAGTAATGAAATCGAGGTCTTCCCAGTTGTTCAATCGAATGAAGTTCACACCGGGCATAAGCGGACGGAAATTTCGTTTCTTTACTTCATTTGCGCTAATGGCCATGGAACCCGTTGTACTTCCATGATAGGAACCCACAAACGAGACAATCTCTTTTTTTCCGGTAACGCGCTTCACTAGCTTAATGGCCGCTTCATTAGCTTCCGTTCCGCTGTTCACAAAGTAACAGCAGTTCAATTCAGCAGGAAGTAATTTCAACAAGCTCTTCGCCGCGTTGTCTTGCGCCTCCTGAATAAATTCACCATACACCATTGTGTGCAAGTGCTTATCTACCTGCGCATGTATAGCTTCGCGAATGCGCGCATTGCCATGCCCAAGATTACTCACCCCAACACCACTTACAAAATCCATAATCCGCGAACCATCTTTCTTGTACACATACAATCCCTCTGCACGCTCCACTTCAATTCCCAGCGGAAACGGTGTCGTCTGCGCTAACCCCTTCTCAAAAAAAATATTCGATTCGCCCATGAAATTTTATTTTGGGCGAAAGATATTTCGCCCCTAATTAACACTTAATACGGGCGAAATATTTTTCGCCCATCCCGAAATTATTCAATCACAATCTCATCAACAAAAATCCACGGCTTCCCACCAACCCCCAAATGCCATTCAGGAATTTTATCGAAGGCTGGAAGTGCCACGCACTTCACATACTTCACTGCGCTAACATCGCCTTTGTATTTGTCGTTGAATGTAGCAGTGTACTCATGCATCTGCGGACCTTCCACGCGCTGCTGCGCAGTGAAGTCTTCCGAATAAACTTCATCATAACTTTTCCCATCCTTACTCACATAGAATTTTACGTTGGAAGGAAACCAAATCCATGGACGAATATCTTGATAAGCAGAAAGCGAAATCTTTTTGATGTTGGTCGGATTTTTCAACTCAATCACACATTCCATTCTCCCGTTATAGCCCTGCCATACACCTGTTCTGAAATCGAGCTTTCCGCGAATACCATCAATCAACGCATCATTTCCACCAGCAGTGTATTGCGCGTCGTAATTGCCCACTTCCTTCATCACCAAATTTCCTGAACGTTTGTAGAAGGTTGCTTCAATCCAAGGGCTGTCGATTTCTCTTTCGCTGCTAGCAATTCCCTTAACTCTTATCGTGCACGTTTTGGTTATTTTGAAGGGAGCGGTGTATGTGAATTCTCGTGCTTTCGAAACGCCCTCTTCAGTGATTACAACTTTTATTGCAGCTGTTTTATTCAAACATGAAATAGATATCATTTGATCGCCAACGAATGCTCTGTTCGGAGCTGTGATTATTGGCGCAGGGACAATCTTTTTTTCATTGGGAAGTCCAAGTGGGAAGGGTGAGGGATATCCTTGATCTTGTACATTGAATTCTGACATGGGCTCGTAGTCTTGCCACCAACCCGTGTAGTCTCCGGGACAAATGGGATAGGTGTTCCAAGCACTTACAACGTACCATGCCGACATTTGTCCGCAGTCTTCGTTCCCGCAAAGTCCATCTGGAGTAGGAGAGTAGAGCGTCTTCATAATGCTGTCGCGATACATGTGAAGTTTGTCTCTGTTCACGTATGCATACAAATAAGCCATGTGATGACTCGGTTCGTTTCCATGTGCATATTGACCAATCAATCCTGTGATGTCGGCTTGCTCTCGTCCTGTAGTTTGGGTTGGTGCATTGAAGAGTTTGTCCAACTCCGCTTCGAATGACTTCTTTCCGCCCATCAATTCCATCAACTCAGGAATTGCGTGTGGCGCGAAGAAGCGATATTGCCATGCGTTTGCTTCGGTATAATGAAAGTTTACTTGATACGGATCGAACGGTGTCGCGAATCCGCCATTCACACGCGCACGCATGAATTTGGTTTCCGGATCGAAAACGTTTTTCCAGTTTTGAGATCGAATAGCATATTTCGCTGCAATGTCTTTTTCGCCAATCATTTCTGCATAGCGAGAAATACAAAAATCATCGTAAGCGAATTCCAATGTCTTGCTCACACTTTCGCTGAATTCGTCACCAGGAACATATCCCCATTTAACGTAGGCTTTCTTCTCATCTTGTGGACCGTTACTGGTGGCAATCATGGCTTCCAACATTTTCATTTCATCATCACGAGTTTTGAATTTTATACCATGACGATAGGCTTCTGCAACGACAGGAACACTGTGATACCCAATCATGCAATACGTTTCATTTCCTGCCAATTCCCAAACGGGTAATTCACCGCGCTCCTTATGCATTTCAAGGAAGGTCTTCATCCAATCTTGGGTACGTTCAGGTTCAAGTTTGCACATCATCGGATGGTAAGCACGGAAGGTGTCCCAAAGTGAGAACACAGTGTAGCGCGTGTAACCTTCAGCCTTGTGAATCTTATTGTCCATGCCTCTGTATCTTCCATCTACATCGCTCCATACGTTCGGCACAGTATAACAATGGTACAAAGAAGTTCTGTAATTCTCAAGTCCTTGTCCGGTTGGAAATAAAAATGGGGCAGGTGCTTTTTCAAAAACTTTCTGCCACTCTTCTTCAACCTTTTGTTTGTTGTGATTGAAATCGTTTTTCGGCATTTCCGCATACAAGTTCTTCTTGGCACCTTCTTCATCAACACCTGAAATGCCAACACGAATGGTCAATACATTTTTTTCGGTTGGAAGGAAAAGGAATTGAAACGCTTGAATCATTTCAAGTTCAATCTTGGTTTCTCCTTTTTCATTCACACTCTTCGAACGTTGCATCAATTGGTCATTCGCAACGAAGGGCTGAGAGAATACAGCATAGAAATATGTATGTTGTTCAGTAGCCCACGCTTCAGAAACACGGTAACCGCTTATCGCCGTATCTCCGTAAAAATGCAAATCGTAATACAAGAGTTTATCTCTGTGCATGAAGTCTAAAAACAACAAACACGAATCACCCGGTTGCATTTTGTATTCATGCATTCCCGCATGGGTAGAGGCTGTCATGCGGGCATCAATGCCATAGTCGCTCAAGCGAACACCGTAAAATCCAGGACTTCCAACTTCCATGTTGTGTGCGAATCGAGAAGCAATCGCATCGCGCCAAAGTGGTTTGTCCTTCGTGTGTCCGTTCGTTGGCATGAACAAGATATCACCGTAATCAGACACTCCCGTTCCTTGCAAATGGGTATGCGTAAATCCGTAAATAATATTATCACTGTAATGATAACCGCCGCATCCGTCCCAACCGTCGAGGCGCGTATCTGGACTCAATTGCACCATTCCAAAAGGAGCCGTTGCTCCAGGAAAAGTATGTCCATGTCCACCTGTTCCCGTGAACACATTCACATCGAATTTTTTATTTGATACTTCTACACTGGGAACCTTAACAGAATGACTGGTCGGGGTATTTGAGAATGGTGCAACGTCATAGCCTTCCATATCTTCATTTGGAGGAATGTGCGCTATGACACATGATCCAAGCGTCATGCTAGAAAGGAGAAATGCAGAAAGATAAACGTGTATTTTTTTCATGGTGCTGTAGAAGGTGAAACGCAAACCGGACAGTTCATTCGATCGTGAACGCCGAAGTGAAGTACTTGTGGTTTGGCTATTTTTATTTGAGTGAGATATATTTCTTTTTGTTCTGGAGTCAGCGCGAGTTCGACATTTAAATCACGTTCATCGCGAAGTTTTTTAATGAATTCAGATCGCGCGTTTAAATCTTTCAAACGCTCTTCTTCATTTACTGATGGCTCTTCCGCAAGGGTGCTCATGATTTTTTTCTGATCTTCAATCAGACCATGATAGTGCATGTATATTGAGGGAATGAGAAGATCTTGCTGCTCGGTAAGATTCAATTTCGCGCGCATCGATTTGATTTTCGCTTGGTCTTGCGCAGAGAGCACGCTAATGTCTACAGAATCTCTTTGCATGGGTTGTGCCCATGTGAAAAGAGAAAGTAAGCAGAACGATAGCACGCAAATAAATCGAATCATATTTCAAAAATAGGACAGAAGCAAAGATGTACTACATTTGCATTGCATTTGGTCAATGGAGAAGTTCATTGTGAAAAGGGAATCGCGCGAAAATCGCGAACTGTGCCCGCAGCTGTAAAGCTCTCATTCGAAAGAATGAAAACGATTGCCACTCAAAGCCACTGTGAAAACGGGAAGGCGCGCAACCGAGAGATAAGTCAGAAGACCTGCCAAGTGTTTTAACCCCATCATCGCTCGGGGCCAAGCGAGAACAGGACTATGAATAAAAAACTTTGTGCTGCTTTATTGTTGCTGTTGCCTGTCTTCGCGTTTTCGCAAGACTCACTTCCGCATGTTCAGATTATGCCTTTGGAAATTATTTCTGAACGAAGTCTGAAGGCCGATAAACTCCATGCGGTAGACTCGTTATTGTTACTGAATAGCTCGTCACTCGACATCGCCTCAACCCTTCAGCGTTCCGGTATTGGTTTGGTGAATTCTTATGGAGCCCCGGGATCAATCGCTTCTTTGCGCCTTGGAGGTATGAGTTCGAACTATGTAACTGTTGAATTAAACGGAGCTGTTTTGAATTCACCAACACTGGGCATGGCAGACCTTTCTCTTATACCTTCCTTTTTCATTCAATCGGCATCGCTCGGAGAACGCAACTTCAGCGGCTTTCAGCGCAATGTAGGTTTGGCCGCAACCCTTCGTTTGGAGTCTAGCTCGGCCACGAAAAACGAAGTCTCAGTCGAAAGCACCGTGAATTCCTTACAGAATATTTTTTATGGAATGGCTGTCTCGAGAAAGCGCGATCAATGGAAATGGAGCATTCGCGCGTTCCAATCTCGCAATGAAAATAAATTCTCTTACAGAGACATTCAGCAATGGGAAGCCCCTTTGGTGACTCAAACGAATAACAATAACATGACACAAGGTGTGCAAAGCAATCTTGTTTTTGCGGGAAAGAAAAGAACGCATTACTTCAACACCATGGCGGTCAATCGATACGCCTTATTGCCTTCGGTGATGGGTGGAGTAGGTAACTTGAATGCGAACCAGCGAGACGATCTTTTTCAATCCACGTTTTATTGCGAAGGAAAGCGCAAAACCCTTTTTTCCTTCATGCATTTTCAGTCGAAGCAAGGCGTCTCCGTCATTCTTTCAAATCAAGAATATTCGAGTTATGTCGCTTCAAGTCAAATTGAAACAAGCCTTGTCAATGCCTTTGTAAACGGTTCGCTTCAAATGCGCAGAGCGCTTTTTCAAATTAATCCTACTGCAAGTCTTACGAATCTGCAATATCGCGATTGGAGCCAGCAAGTTCAATGGAAGGGAGGGTCGCTATGGGCGTCTTACATTCAAGATTTAGCAAAAGGAAAATTAAGAATGGTTTCATGGGTGAAGCCCGAATGGCGCTCTGATCGTAAACCGATTGTAAGTGGTGAAGTGGGAATGGAACTTCCATACAAAACAAGAAAAGTGAGTTCGCAATTATCTCTTTCGGGCAGTGTGAAATCGCGCATGCCCTCTGCCAATGACTTGTATTGGATCATAGGTGGAAATCCTGAACTGCTCTCGGAAAAGGCTAAATGGATTCAGTTCAAATGGGACAATGAAATGTCCATTCGAAAGGAGATGTCCATTCAATTCCAAATGAATGCGAAGGCAGGTTCTGTTGCAAACTGGATTCAATGGCTACCGTTGCCCGAAGATATTTGGATTGCCAGCAATTTCAAATCTGTTGAAATGAAGCAATTGGAAGGCGTTGTTTCTTGGAAAACAAAATTACACGGGGGGTGGTTGAATCTCACGAGTAGAACAGAATGGACAAGTACAACAGCCAAGAACATTGGTAGTCCAGGCGTTTTTGATATGGTTTATACACCGCGAATTCGCAGCAGTGCATCGGCGCAATACACGCACAAAAGCTGGTCCTTATTGCTTTCTGATTCCTTTGTTTCGCAGCGCTTTACCGATGAAGGGAATACGAGCTTCTATGCACTTCCAAGTTTCAATTTGCTCAATGCAAGTGTGAACAAAGAATGGCAATTCAATAAGAATAGATTATCTCTTCAATTTGAAGTGCAGAACATAACAAACGCTCAATACCAATGGCTTCGTGGATATGCATTGCCAGGTAGAGTGTATTCAGTCGGAATTAAATTTTTCATTCACTAAAAAAAATAACAATTATGAAATTGAAGTTATTATCGGTATTAATGTTCTCAATGATTCTGGTTTCTTGCGATAAATGCAAGACCGTTGATGAGCCCGTTGCAGACTATTCTCACGGCGCATTTATAGTCAATGAAGGTTCATTTGGAAACTTGAATGGGAGCATTACGTGGATGCTCAACAACGTGTTAGTTTCAAATCCGTTTGCTCAAGCGAATGGAACAGCTTTAGGCGATGTGATTTCAGACTTCGATGTGGTGAACGGAAAGTTTTATGCTGTTTCGAATTCAACGGCGAAGGTGATTGTCATGAACGCAACTACCTTCAAAGTTGAAGCAGAAATTACAGGATTTGCATACCCGCGCTCATTTCAATATGTTGGAAATGGAATGGCTGCGGTGACAGATGGCAGTTTAGACGGATTGGTGAAATGGATTGACCTTTCAACAAACACGATCACTGCTTCAACGCCTGTAGGGTTGGGACCTGAAGGCATGTGTGTTTATGCAGATCGATTGTATGTGTGTAACAGCGGTGGATGGGACATAGACAACAGAATTGCTGTGATAGATATTCCATCAAAGTCTATTCTTACATACGTTAATGTTGCAGACAGGCCGGTTGAAGTTCAAGTAGACACAAATGGATATTTATGGGCATTGTGCAGCGGAGAGACGCAGTATAATGCGGATTGGACGCAAATTATAGGACACACGCCTGCAGCTTTAGCGAAAGTGAATACGTTGGACAATTCAGTTACGACCTTTGATGTAGGTGTTTTGGGAGATCACCCGTTACATATGGCGAAGGATGAAACAAACAACAAAATCTACATTGCAAATACCACAGTTTTATCTTTCGATATGCAGACTAACTTAATCACAGATTTCTTAGCAGCCTCTTCTAATGGAATTTCTGTCAATCCGGAAACACACGAAGTTTGGGTGTGCAGTGAGACGAATTATGCGTCACCTTCAACTGTGAAAGTGTACAGTTCAGCAGGGACTTATGTGAAGGAAATTGCAGCTGGAATTGCTGCGTGGAAGGTTGAATTTAATTGACGGGAGATAGGACCCCAAGGAAACAAAAAAGCCGCTTGAAAAAGCGGCTTTCTTTTTATATCGAAAATGAAATTAGTTCTGCTCAACAAACT
>JBJOPP010000268.1:0-2684 GCA_046050685.1 Bacteroidota bacterium | reverse complement strand
TGAAGATAGCCTCTATGCTAACGAAGTCAATTGCAGATGGGGGGAACTTCGCACAACACTCCTTGATACCACCTATTTGTACAACTACATCGACAGCCTAGCTCTTGTGCTTGCTGTGCCTGCCGAACGTCACTATCAACGTTGGCCTATCTTGGGGAACTATGTTTGGCCAAATAACTTTGTTGGAAACACTTACCAAGAGGAGGTTAATTATCTAAAATCTTGGATAAATGACCGCCTAACGTGGATGGATGCAAACATGTTCGGTGTCTGTGATACAACAGTAAATATAGAAAGTCTAAAAGCGTCTTCATTCAACATATACCCTAACCCTACCAATGATTTTGTCTACATTGAATCGCCGTATGAACGTGCTTTCCAAATAAATGTTTTCACGGCACAGGGAACACTACTCAAGTCCATATCAAATTCAAATTCAACTCGAACCAGTATTTCGTTTGAAAATCTTCCCAAAGGAATGTATTTCATTCAAATCAAAACCAACAACCAAGTAACCACCACTCAAAAAATTATTGTACAATGAAATTAAAATCTATACTCTTTGCCGCACTTGTTGCATTAACACTGTCTTCTTGCGAAAAAATAGCCGGACCAGGCGGAACATCTTCTATCACAGGAACAGTATCTGGCATCAATTCTAGCGCGGGACAATATGAAGTCATTGAAATCACAGTAACTCCAGGAAGTATCTTAGAGCATGGAGATTATTTCATTGTCAATCAACTTTCAGGTGACAACTTCTACTTCTATTTTAACAATCCTGTTTGGGTAACCAGCGCAGATCCAGCATTGCAAGGAAGAACTGGTGTTCAAATCGATTTCTCATATGACGACACCGATCTTGAAATTGCGAATAAGGTAGACTCTGTATTGAACGCAAATCTTTCATCAGGATTTAATATCAATACTGTTGGCGATATCATCACCTTAACAGCTACTGAAATGGGAAATATTCCTGATCCAGATGACGTTACAACTTCTTTCCTTGTTGATGTTTCGAATCAAGGTCAGGTTGGATATATCGGCGCAGAAACACCTATGACAGACATGCGTGTTTACTTGTGCTACGGTGAGAACGATTTGTATGATGAATCTACAAGAACGGGAGAGAATGGAGCATTTTCGTTTCGCGATTTGCAGATTGGAAAATACACTGTCTATGTATTATCGAAAGACAGTTTAACCAATGAATATACAATCCCTGTTAAGCAAGAAATTGAAATTACAGCAGACGGAAGTGTTGTTGAAACAGATAACTTTTTGATTCATCATTAATGAAACGCTTTGCTCTAATCCTATTGATGACCATTCCTGCTATGGTTTGGTCTCAAAACGCACTTTTCAATCGGAATGAAATAGGTATTAAGATAAAACCTACCAAACGTTTTTCAGCTGTTCTTTCAGGACAATACCGTTGGAATGTTTCGGACAAAGTGTATTCGAAAACGTTGTTCACCGCACGATTGAAATATGACATTGCGAAACCATTTTCCATTCAAGCGACTTACAGAAGAACATGGATGCCGAATGAATTTTTCTATCTCGACAATCAGCAGAATACATACGGACACAGATTTGCAGCGGGATTTTCTTGGGATATCTTAAGGACTATTAAGTCAAAAGCTAAATCGAGTATTAAGTACACTTCGCAATACCAAAAAGAATTTTTCAAATACAAACGCGAACAAATCTTTTGGAGAAATCGATTGTCGCTAGATCTTCACATTGGCCTGAAAAGAATGACTCCTGTTTTGAGTGCAGAGAACTTTTTAAGAACAAATGAATATTACCAGCTCGTAAACGGTGTCGCTGTAACATCAGGTGCTGTGACTGAAATGCGCTATAGCTTTGGGCTGAACTTCAATTTACCCAACAACCATGAAATTCAAATCGGCACACTTTACCGAGATTTAAAAACGAAAAAGAACGATGCTTGGGTGATGCAATTCGCCTATTTCTATACCATTGAAAAGAAAAAAGTCAAGACTGTGGGAACACCATAGTTTTAGTACTTTTATTCAATGAAAAGAAATCACCTCTTATTAATTGCCTGTATTACAATATTTTTTGCCTCTTGCTCCATTGAAAAGAGAGTTTATCAATCGGGGTATTATATTTCAGGAAGACACGCTTCTATTGACGATTTAGATGCTACAAAGCGAGTAAAACCAGTTGTCGTTGAAGATGCCTTAGAGACGATATCTGAGGAGGTTGTTGTTGCGGCTGAAGAATATGCGACTTCAGCGAAATCATTAGTTTCTTCTGACTCAACAATAGAAGAAAGTATTACCACAAATATTTACAGGACCAACAAAATTCAGATTGAAACCAATGCTGACTCCATTCCTGACGAAGGGAAAATTCTCTTAGCCAAATACGAGAAAAACTATGCGGCAAAAAAGAAGTTGAAGAAAATTGGATTTTACCCATTTGTTGTTTCAACGTTCGGTTTCTTCACGACATTTTTCATTCTTATTCCTTGGCTCTACGGATCGTTAAACAACGATTCTGTCTTTTTTACTTTTTTGTTTATTTTCTTATTCGGGTTAGTATTTTTAATTCCAATCACGATTGCCTATATCATTCTCTCAATCATTACTAAAAAGCAACGTCGAAAACTCAGAAGAATGGGACTAATCAAATAACAAGTCAACTTCTTACTA
>JBJOPP010000267.1:0-8532 GCA_046050685.1 Bacteroidota bacterium | reverse complement strand
GTGGTGGCGAATGCACCGGTGAAAGAGTTAACGGCTTCTGATCAAAAGTTGGAACAAATATTTAAAGAACTGACAACGAAATGATAATGGTTGCGACTGCCGGCGGTGCGTTGAGAATAATTCTCGGCATTTTTATTATATCCGGAATAATTCAATTCATTGTGAAATTCACAGCGGGCTATGCGGTACGCAAGGTGAACGAAGAGGTAAAGAATAATCAACGCGCACAGAGTAACACTCAAAATACGAGAACTAAACAAACGTCTGGACATAAAACTCCAGACAGTGAATATGTAGATTTTGTTGAAATAAAAGATCAAGAATAAAATGAATAAGTTTTTGAAATTGTCTTGGCCACATGCAGTGGCAATCCTGTCACTCGTGATATTGTCAAGTGTTTATTTCTCGCCACTTTGGCAAGGCTTCGATTTAGATCAGCACGATATAGTGCAATGGAGAGGCATGTCGCAAGAGCTTTCCAATTACCGTGAATTGCATAACGAAGAGGCACTATGGTCGAACTCAATGTTCGGAGGAATGCCGGCTTACCAAGTTTCTACAGAGCACAATGCGAACTTGCTTCGTTCCGTATTATTGGTACTTCGTTTAGGTTTGCCCGGAGCAATAGGTACCTTGTTCTTATGCTTTTTGGGTTATTACATTCTCGGATTGTGCCTTCGATTAGGACCATGGTACAGTTTGGTGGGCGCGGTTGCTTTCGGTTTCGCAACCATTAACATTTTATATCTTGGTGCAGGACACACGGGAAAGGTAACATCTATCGCATTCCTAGCACCGGCGCTTGGTGGATTCATTCTTGCCTTTAGAGGAAGAGCCTATTTAGGAGGTGCCATCTTCATGCTGTTTTTGGGATTGAACATCGCTGCGAATCACCTTCAAATGACTTACTACTTGGCGTTCTTGCTTGTTGCGGTTGCTATTGGTGAATCGGTTCGTTTGGCTATTGGAAAACAATTCAAGGCGTTAATGATGTCACTGGCTGTTTTGGCTGTGGCAAGCATTGTAGCAGTTCTTCCAAGTGCGAGTAATTTAATGACCACCTACGAATACAGTAAGTACACCACGCGTGGAAGTTCAGACTTAACGCTTAAGCCGAAAGAGAGTTCGAACATAGAACAAGAAGGATTAAGTGGTTCTTACATTCTCGATTACAACTTCGCTTCAGGCGAGCAGTGGTCGTTACTTATTCCAAACGCAAAGGGCGGTGCATCTGCAGCAATAGCGGAGAATAATAAAGATGCAATTCCGAATGCTGCGAAGGGAAACAAGAACGTGAATAAATTCAAAGACGACTTGAAGGGAACCAATGCTTACTGGGGTGCACAACGCTTCACGGGTGGAGCGTTCTATTTCGGTGCTGCTATCATGACGTTGTTCATTCTAGCTTTTGTTGGATTGAAAGACGGAATCAAATGGCCATTCCTTGTGATTACTTTATTGGCATTGGGATTATGCTTGAAAGAAATGACTGGATTGAATTCCTTCTTCATTGAAAAAATTCCGATGTACAACAAGTTCCGCGATTCGAAAATGATTTTGATTTTGGTTCAAGTCATGGCGGCTGCTATGGGAATGATGTTCTTGAAGAAATTGGTGGAAGGCGAAATTGCATGGGGCGCAAAAGGAAAGAAAGTTCTAACAGGAGCCGTAGCTGTTTTCGCTATTGTGATCATGTATTTGTATGTGAGTCCAAGTTCAACCGGATCAATGATTAGTCCGCAAGAGCAAGAGCAATTCGATCAAATGGCAAAGAGTGCTCCGAAGGAACAAGTGGCGATGATTGACGATTACAGCAGCGCGTTACAAGATGTTCGCACTGAAATCTTCAAGGCAGATGCGAAGCGTTCGTTGTTCTTGGTATTGTTGGTTTCCGGCGCAGTGCTCGCACTTGTATACGTGAAGAATAAAACGTTGAAAATGGCGATTCTTCCTGTTATTGGAGTGATTGCCTTGTTCGATGGATTCAGCGTTTCAAGACGTTATTTGAATCTTGACAAGGAGAAAGGAGCGTACAAAAAGTTTGTTGCAATCGAGAACAAAGAGATTCCAGTGAAAGCAAAAGCCGCGGATTTCTCTATCCTTGATTTGGAAAAACCGAATGTTGCAGACTTCGACAATAAATCGAATGAACTGGAACAAGTGTTGAAGAATTCAGGTATTTACGATCACGTGAAATCGAAAGATGCAATGAAGGAAGTGGCTAATTTCGGAGCGCTTCAATTGAATTCAGATTTTCGTGTTGCTCGTTTGGGCAATCCGTTTAACGACGCTGAAACATCTTTCTTCCACAAGAGCATTGGCGGATATCACGGTGCGAAGTTGAAGCGCATGCAAGAGGTTATCGATTTCCATTTGGCTGAAGAACTAGACAGTGCACTTGCCTATTTGCAAGCAGGTACTTTCGATTCGTTGGGTGGAAGCCTTACCGTGTTGAACATGCTGAACACGAAATATTACATTGGAAACCCAGAGCAACCGGCTCTTCCAAACAAATTCGCAATGGGCAATGCGTGGTTCGTTTCTCAAGTTAAAACAACCAACAATAGCGATGAAGAAATTGTTGCGTTGGGAGAAATAAACCCGAAGATGGAAGCTACAACCCAAGCGGCTTTCGCGACACAATTCCATGCACCACAAACAGCTGTGGATAGCACCGCTTCGGTTCGCATGTTGGCCTATGAAACGAAAGTGTTACGCTACGAAGTGAACAACACTTCTGCTGAGGCACAGCCTGTTGTGTTCAGTGAAATCTACTATCCGCAAGGATGGGTTTGCAGAATTGATGGCAATGAAGTGGAAACTGCACGCGTGAACTATGTTCTTCGCGGAGCAATGGTTCCAACTGGAACACACACCGTTGAATGGTCTTTCGAACCGAAGGTTTGGGAAAAAGGAACTACGATCTCTTACGCAGGTTCTGCATTGCTTTTCGCATTGCTTGCCTTCGCAGGATTTATGGTTTACAAGGAAGAAAAAAAGGCCTGATTACAAAACGGGCTTCTCGTGATGCGTGAGGTTCTGAACCAATAGCGCAACGTTGGAAGCAAGTACAAGCGGAAGAATAACTGTAACCATCCATCCATAAGGAAAGTGAGTCGCTGCGTAATTCGGTTGAGTCAATCCCATCCATTGTGAATCGCTAGGCACACTTCCTAACACAAGAATGTACTGCCAAACAATAGAGGCAATTCCAACAATATTGAAAACACTAAAAGCAAGTTTATACTTGCTTTTTTTCTTAGGGAAAATAGGCATGCACATCAAGGCTAGTACACCAAACGCAATGTCGAAATTCATTCCGTAGAAAGTCATTTCCCAAGGTGTTTGCTTCCACGTTGCCAAAATGTAAAACATAGAAGCGACTGGAATTCTGAGGTATTGAAGGCTGTATAACCAAGATGGACGAAGAGCTCTTAAAAACCGAGATCCGCGGGGTGTGAAGGCCAATAATAGAATAAGCACGGAAGAAAAAATGATTGGAAACAACAAATGTCCCGTTCCGGTTTTCTTGTCCATGAACCAGCGATTCAACGCGAGTGTCGCCTGAAAAATAGACCAGCCCAAAAGTGCCAAGGCAAACATATGCGCGCGCTGCTGCGCTCTGTGATGTCCGCGAACAAAGGCGTAAGTCATCATCATTCCAGCAAGAACCGTAATGAGACAAGTGACAACGATTAGCGAAAAGGGAATGTTTTCAATCATGATTATGGAAGTATTTTCGATTGCAAGGTAGGCTCAAATTCACAAGCGGATTTTCCGTTGAGGCGGTGTCTGTATTTCGCGATAAAATTATAAATCCCATTCAATAAAAACAGCGGACAGATGAATGTCAGTATTAACAAGATGGAGAGGGGTGCCTTCACTTCATAAAACAATTGTCGAAGAGCCAATCCTTTGTGGAATTTCCTTCCATTTACAACTAAAATAATTCCAGATAACGACGCTCGTTCTTGCGCAGAGAGAGCAGTTTCGGCTTCTTTTCCCTTCAACCCAGAAAAAAATAAATCGGAATGTTTGGAATGTCTGTGAATGCGTTGAACCCAACGGTTGCAAAACAGGCAGTCGCTGTCGAAGAAAAGTATCTTTTTGGAGCCTAACATTGTTGAGGAATTAAACAAAGTTAACCTTGAAGTGTCTTTACCTTTGCGAATCTTTTGAGAATTATGGTAAACTGCTGTGTGTTTGGTGAACGAAAGAAAGTGCGGTGGTCACTTGGCTCTTCCGAGCTCAGCTATACCGTAACCGATAAGTTCATAGACGTTCCAGCTGAAACATGGGATTCTCTCAATCACGAAAAAAACGTATTTCTTTCTTCAGAATATTTATCGGCGCTTGCGAAATGTTGGGAAGGAAACCTCTTTTACATTTTGTTTTTCAAGAACGAAGCACCCATTGGCATCGCAGTCTTGCAATACACTTATTTCGTTTCAGGTGAATTGAAGTCTCACGTAGATGTGGAAGGGGGAGCTGGATTCGTTGCGCGCGTATTCGGAAGACAGTCGCGACAATACCCTTTAATTGTTTGTGGAAGTCCGTTTTGCACGGGTCCGCACGGATATATTTTCCAAAAGGAAATTCAGGTGGAAGAAGCCACAACGGCTTTGTGTTATGCCCTTACAGATGTTATTCATCATTTGCGGAAAGACAAGCGCGATACCCAAGCCGTTATTGTGAAAGATTTTTATCCGAAGGATTACAATGCCTTGAACGAATTGAAGGAGTGTGGATTTCACACCTTCGCAGTCGATCATTTGTTGAAGATGCCTTTGGATGCCTATTGGAAGAATTTCGACGATTATCTGAATGCGTTGAACACGAAGTTCAGAACGAAGGCGAAAGCTGCATTGAAGAAATTCGAGGGCGTGGAAGCACGCATATGGGAAGCATCAGATTTGTTAGAGAACGCAACGTTGGTTCAAGCGTTGTATCGAAATGTATATGACCGCGCAGAATTCGCCATGGAACCCTTGACGGTAGATTTTTTGGTTGAATTGAAAAATGCGCTCAAAGAGAAAATGCTCATTCAAGCCTATTATGTTTCGAATGAAATCATCGGATATCAGATAGCTCTGATCAATCACAAAGAATTAGAAGCGTTTTTAGTTGGAATAGATTACGAAGCAAATGCGGCGTACGGGTTGTATTCGAATATGTTGCTTTCGTTTGTGAAATCAGCTATTGACGAGCAGTGCGAAGAGATTGCATTTGGAAGAACAGCGGGAGAGATTAAGTCTACCTTCGGTGCGGTTCCTATTGAAATGCGCATAGCACTTCGTCATCCGGGAAGATTGCGAAACGCTTTGTTGAAATTGTTCTTCACGAAAGTTCATCCTGGCAATGAGCCACAACGTTTTCCATTCAAACAAGAATGGCAAACAGTTTTAGAGACTAAACAAAGGGAATGGAATTCCCAATACAATGGCTAATTCAACGAATAAGGAGAGATGGATTTTAGTGGCGTTAGCAGCCATTCAGTTTACGAATATTGTGGACTTCATGATTATGATGCCTATGGGCGATATCTTGAAGCGCGACTTGGGAATTGGTCCGACAGGATTCGGATGGTTGGTGAGTTCTTACGGATTAGCAGCCGGATTGACATCTTTCTTGGGTGTTTTCTATCTCGATAATCTTCCACGAAAAAAGGCATTGCTGCTGGCCTATTTGGGATTCATGCTTGGAACGTTAAGCAGTGCGCTTGTTCCAACTACCGATAACAATGAATTGAATTATTACTTGTTCGTCGGAACGCGTGTGTTAACGGGAGTTACAGGCGGATTGTTAGGCGGATTGGTGATGTCTATTGTGGCCGATGTTATTCCTATGGAACGAAGAGGAAAGGCTATGGCGGCTATTACGCTAGCTTTTTCGTTGGCCTCCATCTTAGGAGTTCCTATGGCGTTGACGATGGTCGATTTTTTTGATGGAAATTGGCATGTGCCTTTTTACATGGTAAGTGCATTAAGTCTTCCGTTTTGGTTCATGGCATGGAAAACCCTGCCGCCGTTACGCGACCACTTGGAGCGCAGAACGCATAAGTTTCAGCCTATGGAAACATTCAAGGCATCGTTCTCGAATGTGGCACAGCGAAACGCTTTGCTCTTTACGGTTCTTCTGGTACTCGGCCAGTTCACGATTATTTCCTTCTTAACACCATACATGATTAGTAATGTGAAGTTGGAGCAACACGAAGTGAAGTACATTTATTTGGTAGGTGGATTCTGCACGGTGATCAGTAGTATTTTAATTGGAAGGGCAGTCGATAAAATTGGAAGATTTAAAGTGTTCGGATTTTTCGCGTTGCTTTCGCTCATTCCTATTTTCATTAACACCAATCTTCCGGAAACCGATTTGTGGATAGTCTTAACCATTGCTGGATTTTTCTTTGTGATGGTAACGGGAAGAATGATTCCTGCAAACACGATCATAAGCGGTGTGGTGAACCCAAAGCACAGAGCTGGCTTCATGAGTTTGAACTCTGCCGCACAAAGTACCGCATCTGGAATTAGCGCTGCATTGGCGGGAAGTATTATAACACAAGCCAATGCGAATGCACCTTTAGAGAACTATCACATTGTTGGATACGTTGCCATGTGCTTTACGCTCGTTGCATTTTTCGTTATGCTTCGTTTGAAAAACTTGGCGAAAAAAGTTGAAGAAAACAATTAAATTCGCAAGACCATGAGAGCCATTGAAACCATTCCTCATCCGCGCATTCGCATTGTTGTTCATTCATGGAACGGCAAGTGGATTGTTGAATTCGAAGCAGCATCGTACAAGCAAGCCATAAAGATTGATCAAGAAGCGGTGAAGACCATTGAAGCGGTGAAGGCACTTTTAAATAATGAATTTCTAACCGAAATTGAAAATCAATTTCAAAACTTACATAGAGCATGGAGCATCAACTTTCAGAAAACCAACCCGTGAAAAAACCATTCGCTTTTAATTTAATTCTTGTTATTCTTTTCGCCGGAACCTTCGTGGCTTTATTGGTGATGTGGAGCAAATTGAATACTGCTATGGAGTTAGCAGAGAAATCGAAAGTGGTTGATACCATTAGCCCAGGCCAAATGAAGATTGCATATGTGAACCTCGATTCATTGAACGCACAGTATTTATTTATTTCCGAGAAATCTTCGGAGTTAGAAAGAAGCGCAACGGCGGCGGAAGAGAAAGTGAAAGCGGAAGCGGCGAAACGTCAGAAGGAAGTAGACGAATTACTGGCCTACGCGCAGAAAGGAAATCTTCCTGCAGACGAGCAAGCTACGGTGCAAAATAGATTGGCACAATTACAAAATGAATTGGCTCAAATTCAACAACAAGAAGAGCAGCTGCTTATGCAAAGCGAAGCAACACTTCAAGAAGACTTAAGAAAGAAGTTGGAAGTGTATACGGCAACATATGCGAAGGCAAACGGATGGGATTACATCTTTTCTTACCAAAGCACTGCGCCGCTTATTTTGTTTGCGAATCCGATTTACGATTTGACAACTGAAATAGTAAAGGGATTGAACGCAGAATACGAATCTGAAAAGCAAGGAAATTAATGACAATCGCTGAACGTAAATACGCCGAAAACATTGCCGAATATGTTATCTACATGTGGCAAATGCAAGACCTGCTTCGCGCAGTGAATTTTGATGTTGAATCGTTGGAAAGCTTCTTACGTTCGTTTCTTCCATCCGAAGAAAAAATTCAGGAAGAAAAAATGTGGTTCGAAGGATTGGCGAAAAGCATGAAGCGCAGCGGTGCTGAAGAAAAAGGAAATGTGGAAGAAGTGCAAGAAGTTATTTCTGAATTGAATTTGCTTCACACCACATTGAACACTCTTCTTCGCGACGATGAATACATTGCAGCGAACGAACGCGCGAAAGAAAATCTAGACGCTTATCGCGAGCGAGCAAACGGAAAAGCAGTGAGTGAAGTGGAAGCATATCTTACGGCACTATACGGACTTATGGTCCTACGTCTGCGCAAGCAAGAGATTTCGGAAGAGACGAAAGATGCTATGAAAACATTTTCAGATGTGATGGTTTTGTTGGCGCTTCAGTACAACAAAATGAAAAAAGGAGAGTCGGTTCAACACTTGAACTAGTCGAACACAATGGTCACTGGGCCGTCGTTCACCAATTCAACTTTCATATCGGCACCGAAGATTCCCGTCTCAACTTTTGAGATCCTCTTTTTCATTTCAGCAATGAAAAATTCATAGAGCGGAATGGCTTGTTCAGGACGAGCGGCTTCAATGAAGCTCGGACGATTTCCTCTCTTCGTATCTGCATACAACGTGAATTGACTCACGAGCAATGCACTTCCATTTACATCTAAAACACTCTTGTTCATCTTGCCTTCTTCATCAGAGAAGATGCGCAACTTCACAATTTTTTCCAGTGTAGGAAGAATGCTTTCTTCGGTGTCGTTGGAAGAAAAACCAATGAGCAAAAGCATGCCGTGATCAATGCTTCCAACAATTTTGGAATCTACTTTCACGGAAGCGCTTGATACACGTTG
>JBJOPP010000266.1:0-4252 GCA_046050685.1 Bacteroidota bacterium | reverse complement strand
CGGTGTGGTATACGTAAAAGGAAATGCAGGCATCACTGGAAAAGTGAAAATCGATATGAATGCAATGGCTGTTACAGATATTTCTGACGCAGGGACAAACGCAAACTTTTTGAATCACTTGAAGAGTGCAGATTTCTTCAACACTGTTGCGTTTCCAGATGCGATGTTCGAAGTAACTAGCGTTCAAGTTGCGAAAGGAAATAACGGAACAACACACAACGTTAACGGAAATATGACCATCAAAGGAATCACCAAAGCTTTGTCTTTCCCGGCTAAAATCACTGGTGGTGGAAATCAAATTTTTGTTGAAGGAAGTGTTGCTGTAGATCGTTCACAATTCGACGTGAAATACGGTTCAACAGCATTTTTCGATAACCTTGGAGATAAGGCAATCGACAACATCTTCACCTTGAATGTGAAGTTAATAGGTGACTTGAAGAAATAAGTTTAGTTTAGTTAAGGTTGGAAAAGGTCGTCATTCAATGACGACCTTTTTTGATTTGTACTTGTCGTAAAGGAAGTACTTCAAATCAATTGAAAAATAACTTCCCGAAAGACTTAACCAAAGTCGTTCTGATCCGGCGTTGGTTTCAACCGTTGCTTGAGTTCCGGCAATTCTTCCAAAAGGGCGATGGAAAGAAGCTCCTATGTAGTAATACCCATCTTTTTCAGTGCGATACTCAAATCCTAAATTAGATTGCGCAGCAAGTGCGCTCCACTTAATGCGATATGTTTTTTGACTGAAATCATAGTAGCTTGAATCAACTTTTTCTGAGCTGTAAGTCTCTGTTTCACTTGGGAAAAAATCAAGAGAGATTCCCGCGCTGGCATTCATATACCATGACTTTCCCAGTTGAACATAAATCAGCGCTTGAATGGGAATTTCATAAGCAATGAATGTCATGTTTTGTTTTGAACTCACCTGCACGCTATCGTTCAAATCGAATTGCAACGAATAGCTTCGCTTCACGAAATTCAATCCAGTTTCTAAATTCCAAAATTTTCCAAGGGGCTTCCGAATGATAGAACCGAAGCTTATTCCCACATTCGATTTGGCGCTATATGCAAAATTTGGAAGACTAGCCGTTTCAATGTCGGTATTCAAATATGCATTCGGAACAATCGGTCGAAGTTGAAAACCAAATCGAAATTCATTCGCAGCCGAATTTTGTCCGAATGTTTTTCCAGATAAGGCAATCAAACAAATGAAAAAAATTATTTTTTTGTTGAATTCCATTCTGTCACATATTCAAGCGGTTTGCGGTGATTGGCAGGCCATTCGCCTTCAACATAACCGAGATAAACGATTCCTAAGCAGCGTTGTTGCTCAGGAAGATTTAATGTTTGATTGAATTTTTCCGTTCTAATGAATCCAGGGGTGGCCCAGAAACTTCCAATGCCATATGCAGTTGCAGTTAGCATTATGTTTTGAATAGCGCACGCAACAGCATATTCCTCTTCATGCAAGGCAGCTTTTTCCGAGGCTTCCATGCTTACAACAACCACAGCGGAAGTTCTATTCAACCGAGAGGCTATTCGTTCCCTTTTTACAGGCTGATCTTCTGGCATTAATAGCGGCAATTTTTCTCGAAGATTATCCATTCCTTCTTCCAAATAAACATGAAAACGCCAAGGCTGAGTAAGCTTGTGATTCGGTGCCCACACTGCATTTTGAAGCATTTTTTCAATTTGCTCCTTGTGCACCTTCCGCGTAGAATAATGCTCAGGTGTAATCGTTCTTCGACTTTGAATAAGTCCGCTTATTTCGCTTAGATTGAATTTCATGTCTTGTTATGAATCGTGTTCCGCTATTTTTGTTCAAACTTAATCATGAAAACAATACTCATAACAGGAGCAGGCAGCGGAATTGGTGCCGCCGCCGCAATTTCGTTAGCTGAAGAAGGAAATAACCGATTGATATTGGTGGGAAGAGGTGAAGAAAAATTGAAGGAAGTATTGTCTGGATTGGCGCATTCAGAGCGACATTCAGTTCTTGCAGTCGACGTTAGAAATGCAGAAGCATTCCGTGAAGGATTGAAAAATATTTTAGGTGAAGGAAGTCTCGAATGTGTTTTTGCGAATGCCGGAATAGGCGGGGAAAATGCATACGGAGACGAAGATCGTTGGGATGAAATCGTTTCCATCAATCTCACTGGAACCTATGTTACTGTAATGGAATGCTTGCCTTACATGCGCAAATCAACTTCCACCTACAAACATGTTTTATTGACGAGTTCCATCCTAGCTCGATTCGGTGTGCCGAATCACAGCGCTTACATTGCTTCAAAAACGGCTGTGCTTGGGCTCACTCGCGCATGGGCAGTAGAATGGGCGCGCGAACAAATATTGGTAAATGCAATTACTCCTGGTTGGGTGGAAACACAAATGTCGAAAGACAGCATTCAGCGTCATGCAGATCGAAATGGATCTACATATGAATCTGCCTACCAAGAACAAATGAATTATGTTCCAACTGGAAGAATGTCGCAACCTGAAGAGTTGGGAAATTTCGTCGCGTTCCTTTTTTCAGGAAAACAAAATTCAATCACTGGACAAGCACTTGATATTAACAACGGAGCATACATGCAATGATGAAAAATACTCTTCTCCTTTTCGTTAGCTTGATTTTAGCAAGTCAGGGCAAAGCGCAATTCACGAAACAAGATTCTACTGTGGTGAAAGGCTTCTATTCCGAGGCGCTTTCAACGGCACAGGCCTACAACGACTTGTATTATCTGTGTAAGAAAATCGGACATCGTATTGCAGGTTCAGAGGCTGCTGATAAAGCTATTCTGTGGGGAGATTCTGTGATGAAATCCATTCCTGCCGACAATGTTTTTCTCATGCCTGTGAAAGTTCCAAAATGGAAACGCGGAAAGAAAGAATACGCTGCAGTTTATGTTGGAAAAAAGAAAACGGAAGTTCCATTGCGCGCACTGGGTGGTTCCGTTGGAACAAACGGAATGTTGAAAGCAGAGGTTGTGGAAGTGAAAGACTTCGAAGACCTGAAAGCCAAAGCAGATCAAGTAAAAGGGAAAATTGTGTTCATCAACAAGGCCTTCGATCCCGCTATCATCAACACGGGTTCTGCATATGGAAACACTTCCCCCATCAGAACCAACGGTGCTTCAGAAGCTGCGAAATATGGAGCGGTTGGATGCATCATTCGTTCGCTAACATCTGCCGACGATAAGTTTCCGCATACAGGTGCTATGCGCTACAAAGATGATGTGGCCAAGATTCCAGCGGCGGCATTGAGCAGTCTCGATGCACATTTCTTGCATGAGGCCCTTCAATCCAATAAAAAAGTACAATTCGAAATGCGCATGGAATGCGAGCGGTTCGACAGTGTTATGCAATCGAATGTGATTGGTGAAATCAAAGGGAGTTTGTACCCTGAAAGAATTATTGTTGTGGGCGGACACTTGGACTCATGGGATGTGGGTGAAGGCGCACACGACGATGGTACAGGTATAGTTCAAAGTATGGAAGTGTTGCGCATTATGAGGGCGACCGGATATAAACCGGCATGCACCATACGCGCAGTGCTATACATTAATGAAGAGTTCGGAAATGACGGTGGTGAAACCTATGCGAAAGTCGCGAAAGAAAAAGGCTGGGAACACGTTGCCGCAATAGAAAGCGATGGTGGTGGATTTACACCAAAGGGATTCAGTTGCGATGCGCAAGATGGACAAGTGGAGTGGGCAAAATCGTTAATGCCTTTCTTCGAACCCTACAATCTTTATTCCTTCAAGAGAGGATGGAGCGGAGTAGATATTGGTCCTTTGAAAAATGGAAGCACAATGTTGTTCGCGTTAATGGTTGATGGACAGCGGTATTTCGATTTTCACCACACAGACAACGATCGATTTGAGAACGTGAACAAGCGCGAATTGGAACTGGGCGCCGCTTCTATGGCTTCGCTCGTGTATTTTATTGATCAGAAAGTTCAGAAAGAAACACTGCAGAAATAATTATCTGCCGTACATGTCTTTGTGCCATGTGTTGGCAAAGGGCTTCCACTTTGCGGTTTCCCATTCACCGAATGTAGCTACTGTTGTATCGAGCACAAGTGTTTCATCGGTTAGGCGATTTGCTTTTCTAAGTGCCCAAAATTGCGCAATACCCTCCGTTTGTGTTTCATTGTTCTCTTGAAAGAGAACGGTAAGTCGATCGAATAAATTCACTCCCAAAGTATCGCCGATGCGAAGTACTTCTCGATTCAATTTATCTATGCTGCATCCCGAAG
>JBJOPP010000265.1:0-6580 GCA_046050685.1 Bacteroidota bacterium | reverse complement strand
GAGTTCTTTTTGCTTCAAAGCGTGGGAAGTCACAACATTGTAATGGCGCTATTAGCAGGACTTACAGTTGTTTTCGGAGCAGTTTATATGTTGCGTGCGTTTCAGAGCACTATGCTTGGTAAGCACAATGCAGAACTTGCGTTTGCTGAAATGACTGCTTCTGAGAAAATGGTCTTAACCATTCTTGTCATTATTACAATTGCTATTGGTGTATATCCGGGTATGTTACTCGACGTTGTTCACAAAGGCCTTCAACTTACTGGAATTTAATTTTATGAAAGAGTTATTACTAACCGCATTATTGGGAATTGGTGTATTGGTTTTAGACATTCTAAACCTGAAGAAATACGTCCTTCCATTTATTTTATTAGCGTTGGCCACCTTGGTAGGATTCGTTGTTGCCGATTGGAACACTGTTGAAACGCCATTCAATCATACCATGCTGGTGTATGAAAACGGAGCTAACCTTGCACTCGGTGTATTCGCAGTGGTGTTATTCTTCTGGTTCATTCTTTCTTCTTCTTACTTCAAGCAGCACGAAGGAAAAACAGACTTGTATGCCTTGGTAGTTTTCAGTTTTTGCGGAGCCGGATTATTGGCAGCATTCGGAAACATGGCTATGTTATTTTTAGGTGTTGAAATTTTAAGCATCCCCGTTTATGTTTTGGCCGCCAGTAAGAAGCACGACTTGGCTTCGAACGAAAGTGGATTCAAATACTTTATCTTAGGATCTGTGGCTTCTGCTATTCTGTTGTTCGGAATTACCTTGTTGTACGGCGCAACTGGAAGTTTCGATTTAGCGGTTATTTCGAACTTCATTCAAGACGGATCTGAAACTTCCATCATTATGAATGTTGGAATTACCATGATCTTGGTGGGATTCCTTTTCAAAATTTCAGCAGCACCATTTCACATTTGGACTCCAGACGTTTATCAAGGCGCTCCAACATGGATCACAGCGTTCATGTCAACCTTGGTGAAAGCAGCAGCCATGGTAGCGCTATTCAAACTCTTCACAGGTCCATTTCAATTTTATGTTGAAGCGAACGGTTACATCATTGGAGTTATCGCCGCTATCACGCTTATTGCGTCGAATACAGCAGCCTTGTGGCAAACCGACGTGAAGCGTATGTTGGCGTATTCAAGTATTTCTCACGCAGGATTTTTATTGTCGACCATCATTGGCAATGCATCGTTGTTGAGCTTGTTGTTCTACTTGCTCACATACAGCATCGCAGGATTGATTGCCTTCGGTGTAATTAAAGAAACACAAACCTTGGAAGGCAATCCGTTGAAAGGATTGTACAGAAGAAACAGCGTGTTAGCATTTGCATTCACTGCAGCATTATTGTCCATGGCTGGTATTCCTCCATTCAGCGGATTCATTGCGAAGTATTTCGTGATTGCCCAATTGATTGAAGCGAAGTATTTCGCATTGGTTGTGGTCATGATCATCACCTCTGCCATTGGCGCATTCTACTACTTGCGTTCATCGTTGTCTGTTTATCAGCACATCGAAAACGCCGGTCGCATTGTACTTACTCCGCTTGTTAAATGGACGTACATTGTCCTTTCAGCGTTGTTGGTTTTGCTTACAGTGGCGGCGGGGTACATGCACACTCTTTAAGTTAAGAGAGGGGAAGAAAAGGGAAGAAAAGGGAAGAAAAGGGAAGAAAGGAACTGCGTTATTGGAACTTCGTTGTTACTACTGCGTAATGCCTACTGCGTAATTGGAATTTAGCTCTGCAGGTTGATGTTTCAACAATATGTAAATTCATTCTCATTGTCATTCTGTTTCTCATTCTGAGAAAAAATATAAGAAAGGTTAAGTTGCCATTATTATATTCGTTGGACAACTTAAATGATTACTCTCAATCCTTCATGAAAAAGTCTGCTCTCATAAAAGCACTCGAAAAGGGCGAAAAATCAGGTATCGCGGAAAACTTCAATAGAGACACTTTCTTAAAAAAAATGAAAGCTAAATATTTGAAGAAATCATTCGACCAAGAGTAATCGATTCAGTTATAAATCGAAAATCGATTATAGCAAATGGAAATAATCCAAACCAAAACTCTTTCTTCGGTTCAGAGCGAACAAATCAATTCTCTTTGGAATTCAGAGTATCCTTTGAAATTAAAAGATCGATTTCCGATTTTATTGGAAGGAACAACTTGGCACAACCATTATTTAGTTGAAGATTCGAATCGTGTAATCATCGCATGGGCCGTGATGTTTGAACACACCAATCAAATTCGCTTTTCAATAATTGTATCGAAAGATTATCAAGGAAAAGGTCTAGGGAAATTATTACTCGACCATCTAAAAGTGACTCACGACGAATTCTTCGGATGGGTCATTGATCACAATAACGATCTCAAATCGGACGGAGAAAATTACCTCTCTCCGCTTCCATTCTATCTGAAACAAAGATTTGAAATCATCCCCAATCAACGCATCGACACAGAAATGATTCAGGCGGTGTTGGTGGGATGGAAGGAAAAATAATTTGCTTTCGCAATATATTGTACTTAATTTCGTACAACATTACGTACACAAAAAAAAACAGCCTTATGCTTACCACCTCTATTTCAGATTTTAGGAAAGACATTAAAAGATACTTCGACAAAGTCACTCTAAACTTCGAAACGCTTATTATCAATCGAGGAAAAGACAACGGCGTTGTGATCATGTCCTTGGCTGAGTACAATTCGTTATGTGCCACTCAGCACGAGCTTTCTTCAAAGGAAAATGAAAAAAGATTGGATTCCGCTATTGCAAAATTAAAGTCTGGAAAATCCTTAAATAAACAACTTCTTGAAGAATGAAATTCATTTTTGTAGAAGAATCTTGGGAGGACTATTTGTATTGGCAGAAAACGGATAAAGTTAAACTGAAGCGAATAAACGAACTGCTAAAAGATATTTCTAGAAATCCATTTCAAGGAATCGGAAAACCTGAGCCGCTAAAATTCAAATACTCCGGTTTTTGGTCTCGACGAATTGATGATGAGCACAGACTCATTTACCAGGTGAAAGATGATGAGATTCTAATTGCAAAATGTAGATACCATTACAGCTAAACCTCCCCTCGTCGAAGCACATTCGCAACGCATTCGCCCGAAGGGCATTCGTTACTTCGTAACATTAGTCAAAGACATCAGTTACTTCGTAACATTCGTTGTATAACAACATCATACCATGACCAACCAAATAATCTACTCCGAAGCTCCAACCTACTTCCACTATTACTACGGACTTATTCCGTCGAATGACTTGCTAGTGGCGTTAGAAGAAGATTTGAATGCAACGCTTGACATTCTCAAATCGATTCCTTCCGAAAAAGAAAACTTTGCATACGCACCGGGTAAATGGACAACCAAAGAAGTGTTCAAGCACATTATAGAATGTGAACGCATCTTCGCTTATCGCGCCTTGCGTTTTTCACGCTTCGACAGCACACCTCTTCCTGGATTTAACGAGAACGACTTCATAGACAAATCGAAGCAAATGAATCAGAGCCTTGCTGAATTAATTACGGAATTCGAACTCGTCCGCAAGTCAACCATCGCTCTATTCAAATACATGTCGCCTGAAATGCTTCAATTCCAAGCCATGGCAAACAACACCTCCTACTCCACCCGCGCCATCGGCTTTATGATTGTAGGTCATTGCATTCATCATTGCAATTTTGTGAAGAAGAATTATTTGTGAACGGGTTGTTGGAACTGCGTTATTCGAAAACCGAAGGTTTTATTCCTACTGCGTAATTGGAACTTCGTTATTCCTATTTCATAATTCCTATCTCATAATTCCTATCTCATAATTCCTATTTCATAATTCCTATTTCATAGTTCCTACTTTGTAATTAAAATCGTCGAAGACATTCGCCAGAGGCATTCGCGAAGCATTCGTTCGCAGGACATTCGTTACTTCGTAACATTCGTTGCTTCGTAACATTCGTCATAGACAGAAAAGCAACCATTCCCCTTCCCTCTCGGTCATTGTTTTGTAAATTCAACAAATGAAAAATTCAATCGCATTACTTGCAATTCTGTTCACAGCTTTTATTTATAATCAAACACACGCACAGGCGGGTGCTTTAGATACGAGTTTTGGAGGAACAGGAAAAGTAGCAACCGCATTGAGTTCGAGTGGACATAGCTACGGCACCGCATCGGCAATTCAAAGCGACGGGAAAATAATAGCGGCTGGATATGCTTATTTCGGTAATGACGTTGATTTCGCTGTTTCAAGATACAACACCGATGGCAGCCTAGATCTTACTTTCGACGGTGACGGAATGGTAACTACAGATATCGGTGACATCAACGATTTCTGTTATTCAGTGGCCATTCAAAGCGACGGCAAAATTGTCGTAACAGGAAACACCGCAAACTTCACTCAAGTTGCTGTTGTTCGATACAATTCAGACGGAAGCCTCGACAACACATTCGATTTCGACGGAATTAAAATTATATCCTTAGCAGCGGATTTCGCACAAGGATATTCAGTGGCGATACAAGGCGATGGAAAAATACTGATCGCTGCGCAAAGCTTCGTTACCACGAATGTCGATTTCTTGGTCATTCGATTAAATGAAAACGGTAGCCTCGATTCAACGTTCGGCACCGATGGGCTTGCACTCGTTGACATTGCCGGCGATGATTTAGTGTACGCCATGGCATTGCAAACCGATGGTAAAATAGTCGTTGCGGGAACAAGCGGCATGGACTTCGCAGCTATTCGACTGAACACTGACGGTAGCTTAGACACTTCCTTTGATACAGATGGAAAAGTAAAAACGCCTGTTACAATCGGAGAAGATATTGCCACGGCTTTAACCCTTCAAACTGACGGGAAAATTATTCTAGCGGGTGTCACCAACGCTCCTGGAAATCTGAATCTCTTGGTTAGGTACAACACCGATGGAAGTTTGGACACAAGCTTTGATTCTGATGGCATGGTAATCACCTCAAACACCTGCACTGTATATGGAGTGAAGGTTCAGACCAACGGTAAAATAGTTGCTGTGGGAACCTATCCTGTTTCAGCCAGTTTGGATTTTGTAGTCATCCGCTACAACGCTGATGGGACATTGGATTTAACCTTCGACAACGACGGTGTTGTTACCACAGATCTTGGTTTTGGAACAGACGATATCGCATACGCCACATCCATTCAAGCAAACGGAAAAATCGTAGTTGTCGGACATGGTAATAATGCGGGCTACAACAACTTCATGGTTGTGCGCTACCATCCAGATAATTCCAATAGCGTTGAGAATTTAACTGAATCAGCATTCTCTTTTTATCCAAATCCCACTTCCGGAATTCTGAACATTCAACATCAGGAAAACACTTTCAGCATTAAAATAACCAACAACATTGGTCAGCAGGTGTACACTGAAAATTGCACCGCAAATAATTCTTCCATCGACATTCATCATCTACCCGCCGGAATTTATTTCCTCACACTTCAAAGCGATTCGCAAAGCTTGACCTCGAGATTTGTGAAGGAATAATGGGAACTACGTTTTTGGAACTGCGTTGTTGGAAAACCTGCGGTTTTATTCCTACTGCGTAATTCCTACTGCGTAATTAAATCGTCGAAGCCCCTCGCAACGAAGTTGCCCTCGTCCTTCGGACATTCGTTTCTCCGCAACAGAAACTGCCAAAGAACTAAATTTCAAAAGATTTCTTTATCGCCTCTAGCGTGGGAAGTTGATTGCTAAATTCATCAGGTAGTTCTTTAGATGTAGTATAGCTCGAGACACCAATGGGATAATTACTTTTTTTCAATGAATATTCAACTATAGTTCTGTTCTTCGATTTGCAGATAATAATTCCAACTGAATCATTCTCATGAGGCAAACGAACTTTATCATTTAATACAGCTAAATAAAATTCCATCTTTCCTTTATACTCTGGGATGAATTCACCAATTTTAAGTTCAATCGCAACCAAACATTGCAGTGTTCTGTGAAATAGCAAGAGATCTATGAAATACTCGTTTCCTTCCAATTGAATTTTGAATTGACTTCCAATAAATGAAAATTGATTCCCCATTTCAAGAAGGAATTTCTGGACATTATTGATTAACCCAAGTTCAAGCTCCCTCTCTGAATGATTTGAATCTATCTGAAGAAAGTCGAAGAGGTATTTGTCCTTTAGGTTTATCGATTTTACAGATTGATGATTCGAAAAATTTGATTGAGCGTGTTGAATGTTCAAATGAGTTCTATTTTGAATCTCTCTCAATAATTGCGTTTTTGTCCATCGTTCAGAATGACATTTTTCAATGTAGAAGTATCTACCTGCAACATCTTTAATCTGCTTTAATATTATGACATTATGCGTCCATGGAATTTCTCGTACCAGTGGTACGAGATTTTCAATTTGATAATAATTGTTGTAAAACTGGGACATGAGCCAAAGATTAGAAGCTGAAAGCCCAGTTGATTTGGGGAATTCTTGAAGAAGTTCATCTGATAATTTTCTGACAACATTCTTACCCCAACCCAATTTCTGCTTTTCGGAAATGGCTTTTCCAATTTCCCAGTACAATTCAATAAGTTGAATATT
>JBJOPP010000264.1:0-3173 GCA_046050685.1 Bacteroidota bacterium | reverse complement strand
GCGAAGACTTATCCTCAAACCATTGACGTATTGAAGGGACGTGCGTTCCATTTAGGCATTGAGTTGGTGATTGGCGATTACAAGACACATGTATTCACTCCAGAATTCTTCGGTGCTTGCGTTCAATTCCCAAATGCTGAAGGAAGTGTAGAAGATTATTCACTTTTCTGCGAAGGTGCTCATGCGAACGATGTGTACGTTGCAGTAGCGTCAGATTTAATGGCTTTAGCAACCTTAACCCCTCCAGGTGAGTGGGGAGCTGATTTGTGTTTCGGAAACTCACAACGCTTCGGTGTTCCAATGGGATTCGGTGGACCACACGCAGCGTTCTTCGCAACGAAAGAAGACTTCAAACGTAACATGCCAGGACGTATCATTGGTGTTTCGAAAGATCGTCACGGTAACACTGCTTATCGCATGGCGCTTCAAACGCGCGAACAACATATTCGTCGTGAAAAGGCTACTTCAAATATTTGTACTGCTCAAGCATTGTTGGCTGTAATGGCTTCTATGTACGGTGTGTACCACGGGCCTAAAGGCGTGAAGAGTATTGCTACTCGCATTCATACCTACACACACTCGTTGCGTAACGCGTTAGTTAGCGCGGGAATGAATGTGGTGAACACTTCGTTCTACGACACCTTAACAATTGCTACAACAGACGCGAGTATTCAAGAGCGTGCAGTTTCACACAACGTGAACATGTACTTCCACGCAGGCGGAGTAAGCCTTTCATTGAATGAAGGAACGAAGTCGGCTGATTTGAACGAACTGTTCTTCATTTTAATTGGAAAAGAAGGATCAGTGAGTTTGACCACCGAATGTTCATTCGGTTCAATGGCAAGAACGTCTTCTTATATGACTCATCCGCATTTCAATTCACACCACAGTGAAACAGAAATGTTGCGTTACATGAAGAAACTTGAGAACAAAGATTTGTCTTTGGCTCACGCAATGATTCCTTTGGGGTCTTGCACCATGAAATTGAATGCGACCAGTGAAATGATGCCATTGTCTTGGCCTGAGTTCAACAGCATTCACCCTTTCGCACCAGCCAATCAAACAATGGGTTACCAAAAGATGTTGGTAGAACTTGAGAAAGATTTGTGCGAATGCACAGGTTTCGCTGGAGTATCTCTTCAACCAAACTCTGGAGCTCAAGGTGAGTTGGCAGGTTTGTTAGTGATCATGGCATACCACAGAAGTCGCGGTGACGGACACCGTAACATATGTCTAATTCCTTCTTCTGCACACGGAACCAACCCTGCTTCTGCTGTAATGGCTGGATTAACAGTGGTTGTTACGAAGTGTGACGAAAACGGAAACGTAGATGTTGCTGATCTTCGCGAGAAAGCAGAATTACACAAAGACAATCTTGCAGCGTTAATGGTGACTTACCCTTCTACACACGGTGTATTCGAAGAAGCCATCAACGAGATTACAGATATTATTCACGCCAACGGCGGACAAGTTTATATGGACGGTGCA
This sequence comes from Bacteroidota bacterium, assembly GCA_046050685.1. GTDB lineage: Bacteria > Bacteroidota > Bacteroidia > Flavobacteriales_D > Sanyastnellaceae > CAIZGX01. Next base: position 1,685 of record JBJOPP010000264.1, on the reverse strand, counting down.
AACATGAACGCTCAAGTTGGTCTTACCAACCCGGGTAACATCGGTGCAGATGTTTGTCACTTGAACTTGCATAAGACGTTCGCTATTCCTCACGGTGGCGGTGGACCTGGAATGGGACCTATCGGTGTGGCAGCACACTTAAAGCCTTTCCTTCCTTCTAACGTTTTTGTGAAAACAGGCGGTGAAAACGGAATTAACGGAGTTAGTGCTGCTCCGTTCGGAAGCGCATTGATCTTATTGATTTCTTACGGATACATTAAAATGTTAGGATTCGACGGATTGGCAGATGCGACTAAAGTTGCCATCTTCAACGCGAACTACATGAAAGCTCGTTTGAAAGATCATTACGATGTTTTGTACACAGGAACGAACGGCCACGTTGCGCACGAAATGATTTTAGATTGTCGTTCGTTCAAGTCTTTCGGAGTTGAAGTTGAAGACATCGCGAAGCGTTTGATGGACTATGGATTCCACGCACCAACGGTATCTTTCCCAGTAGCTGGAACATTGATGGTTGAACCAACCGAAAGTGAGCCATTGGTTGAATTGGATCGTTTCTGCGATGCAATGATTCAGATTAGAAAAGAAATTGCAGACGTTGAAAGCGGAGCTGCCGATAAGCAAGACAACATGCTGAAGATGGCACCTCACACTGCACAAGAATTAACAGCAGACGAATGGAACCACGCATACTCTAGAAGTGCTGCGGCTTATCCAATGCCTGGTCTTCGTGAAAATAAATTCTGGACCAGCGTAGGTCGCGTAGACAACGCATACGGAGATAGAAACTTGGTATGTACTTGTCCACCAATGGAAGCGTTCATGTAATTCCAAAAGACAACACATTTCAAACAGCCTCACTTCGGTGGGGCTTTTTGTTATCTTTACTTCAACATAAATTTCAAACTATGAAAAAAACAATTTTACTTATTTCAATTGTACTTGTCTCTTTCGCTGCCAGCGCGCAATTGGCAATTAAATACACTCCGCTTGTATTTTTAAGAAACATGAAGTACACCGTTCATGCGGAATACATGATCCCAAACTCTCCACGTATTTCAGTTGCTTTGGGATTCAGTCAAAATCTTCTTCCGAAATCAAGTGGACTTGAGAATATGGGAGGAGGAACTTACTTCCAACAAAATATAGATAATAGTAATGCTGGATTCTCATTAGATCCTGAAGTGCGCATGTATACTAGAAAAAACATGGAAGGATTTTATTTCGGATTGTACAGCTCACAGCGCTTTTCGAGCAATCAGTTAGATGAGTACACCGATTATTTGATGGATCCTGCAGATTCAACATACTATTATGCGAATCCAACTGGCGGATTCCAAAATTTAAACACACGTGTTTCCATTTATGGAGCACAGATCGGATTTCAAAAATTCCAAGGAAAGAACGATCGCTTCATCATTGATGTATACGCTGGGGGTGGAACAAAAATCACTTCAAGAAAATATACAGATGGAAATTCAATGTTGGTGGGTGGTTTCACCAATTCTGTGAAGAACGGTATAGCCCTTCGCTTGAATTTTTCACTCGGAATATTGTTGTGGCCTGGGGACGATTCTAAATTGCCTCAATAAGCAATTCTAACGGCTTCCACGACAAATCGAAAGTCGTGGCAATGTCTTCATTGGTAAGGGTTCCGTGATAGAGGTAAACTCCATTGCGGAACC
>JBJOPP010000263.1:0-7913 GCA_046050685.1 Bacteroidota bacterium | reverse complement strand
CGAAAGCGTTATTCGACTAACCACCTCTACCCCTGATTACCCCGTGAATTGCTATTTTAACGCTACGGACAAAGCCAGCGCGAACAAAGGAGACCTTGTGGTCATCAAAGGATTTTGCACCGGCTATTTAATGATGGATGGCGTTCAAATGACGAAATGTGCTCGAATGAAATAGTGGTACAATAAATGCCTGCTATAAAAAAAATCAAACTATGAAAAAATTACTTCTAGCAGCTGTATTGTTTGCAATCAGTTACGGTGCTTCTGCTCAACGCTACTTTTCTAAGACTGCCCACATTAAATTTTTCTCTCACACTAGCGCAGAAGACATTAAAGCAAACAATTACAAATCCAGTATTGTCATTGACAAGGGTACTGGAGTTGTTCAGGTTGAAACCTTAATTAAAAGTTTTGAATTCGAAAAAGCCTTAATGCAAGAGCACTTCAACGAGAATTATTTGGAAAGCGACACCTATCCGAAAGCAACCTTCAAAGGCAAGGGAGATTTCTCTGGTGTGAATTTCGGAGCAGATGGAAATTACAGCATAAACGTGGCCGGCCAACTAACCATGCACGGTACGACTAAAGATGTTAGCGCAACAGCTACCATTAAAATTGCTGGAGGAAAGATTGATGGTTCTACCAAGTTCTACATCAACCCGAGAGACTACAATGTTAAAATTCCTGATGTTGTGAAAGGACAAATTTCAGACAAGATCGAAGTAACCGTTAAGGCTACATTACAACCTCTTAAATAATTAAAATGAATTCAAATCCATTTTCAAAAGGGCTACTGTTGTTAGCTCTTTTGTTTTTTTCACAACTCGCCATTCTTGCTCAACCGGGTGATAGTCTTCAGGTTCAATCCACTGAAGAAGATTTACTTTCCTTGATTGGAAACGAAGAGGAACAAACCTATACTACCGCAACATTCAAAACCACTCGTGTAATTAATTTACAGAGTGTAGAGAATGCTGCTGCCGGTGTAATGGATTTTCGAATTTCTCACCGCTTTGGTTTTATCAATACGGGAGCATACGATCTATTCGGATTAGACCAAGCCCTTATGCGTTTTGGATTGGAGTACGGAATTACAGACCGACTTATGGTTGGTGTTGGAAGAAGCAATGTGAATAAGGCTTATGATTCTTTTTTGAAGTATAAGATCTTGAGACAGGGATCTGGAAAACACAACATTCCCATTTCATTGTCTTATTTTGGCTCTGCTGTATGCAATACTGTAAAGTGGTCTGACCCTAACAGAGACAACTATTTTTCTTCTCGCTTGCAATACACCCATCAATTGCTCATTGCACGCAAATTTAACAATGACTTATCGCTTCAAATAGCACCCACGCTCGTTCACAAAAATCTTGTTCCAACGCTTAAGGATAAGAACGATATTCTAGCGATGGGCTTCGGCGGTCGTTACAAACTCACCCAACGTTTTTCTGTAAATGGAGAGTACATTTATGTCTTACCCAATCAGATTACTTCCACATACTACAACTCGCTTTCCCTTGGTGTAGACATTGAAACAGGTGGACACGTATTTCAATTGCATCTAACGAATTCAACTTCCATGTTAGAACCTGGATTCATCACAGAATCTGTTGGACAATGGAAAAATGGAGGAATACACTTTGGATTTAATGTATCTCGTGTATTTACGGTCGTTGATAAAAGAGAGAAGCCCGAAGATTGAATTAACTAGCGAGAGCTTTCGCTATTTCATCTTGGGTAACAGGCTTTACTAGAAAGGCCTTTATAAAAGTTTGTTCAGCTTCATCGAGTGTTCGAGTGTCTGAATTTCCTGAAATATAAATGGCTGGTATTTCCAATGTTTGCTGAATGGTTTTCATTGCACTAATGCCATTCGTCCCGTCTTCGAGTCGAATATCCATAACAATCACATCTGGCTTCAGCTCGAGGGCTAATGACACTGCTTGAGTCTCTTCCTCTGCAACACCAACCACTTCATGCCCTGCACGTTCAATAAACATTTGGTGTACAAAGCGAATGAGCTGATCGTCGTCTACTAGAAGTACTCGCATTACTTTTTAAATTTAAGAAGGTACTTCAATCCATTTTCTGACTTTATCTCCAACTCTCCCTTCAATTGTGAAGCAAAGGTACGCATGAGTTTGAAACCAAGCGATGCATTTTTACCTTCTTCAAAATCGGCATTAAGTCCCGGTCCATTGTCGCAAATTTCCATTTCCACACAATCATCTACCTCTTCCAATCGGATTCGGATTTCGGGATTTTCAACAAAAGGAATCGCGTACTTATAGGAGTTCGTTAAAATCTCATTGGCAAATAAGCCGCAGGTCACTGCCTTACTAATATTCAATTCTACAGGCTTGCCTATAAATTTGAGTTCTACAGTCTTGTTCACAGAGAGCAAATGTTGAAGATGCTCTGCTAAATTTTTCAAGTAAGCGAATAACTCTATTGCCTCGAAAGAATGGGACTTATATAACATCTCGTGCACCAGAGCCATAGCCTTTATTCGAGATTGAGACTCACGGTATGCAAAAGCTATATCTGAATTCTTTTCTTGAATAGCTTGTAACTCAAGAAGGGAATAAACAACTGTTAAATTGTTCTTCACACGATGATGAATTTCTCCGAGAAGCGCTTCCTTTTCAAGGAGTGATTTTTGAAGCTGTTCTTGTGCTTCAATTACCGGAGTAACATCCATTCCAAACCCCATCATGTACTTGATTTCATCTTGTACAATAATTGGTTTAAAACGCTTCAAAGAATAACGAACCTTTCCTGTTGCATCGACGATCTTCTCCTCCATCTCAACCATGCGCTTCTCGTTTTTCGATTGCTCGAAAAATTCCTTTCTGACTTTCGCCATGGAATCATCGGTTCCTTTGAATTGACAATAGTCAAAGTCTGTTCGACCAATTAGCCAATTCCGCACCTCTTTGTTCTTTACAGCAAATTCATTGATGAGCATATAGCGTTGCTCTAAATCAAAAACGGCAATATCAACCGCTGCAGAATTCAACACTACTTTATAAAAATCTGCCGAGAATTTTTCGAAGGGCCGCTGAACTTTCTTCAAACTGAAATAAATAACCACCCCTTTTGAATTGTTCTGCGTGACAAACAAACGATTGTATTGAAATTCTAAAACTACACCTCTATAACTAAAGGATTTTATTCCTCCTGCTTCACCATCCAACACTTCCAATTCGGAAAGCTTTTCAGAGATCTCTGATAAACTTAAGTTCTGAGCTGAAAATCGTGTCACCGCTTCACGCAACTGATGTAACGGGTGATTCTGTTTATGATTGAACGATGCGATTACCGAACCGTCTTCATTAATGTATAACCATTCCACATCGCCCGCTCCTTTGACTAAATCAAACTTTTCTTCAATTTGAACAAAGGCAGAGCAGCATTCAACTTCCAATATATCCGTTTCATTGGACCTCTTTACACAAATCCAATTTTTCTCAGAATCAACAAGGACCGTTCGATCCTGAAACCATAATGAGTCTCTAAAATTATTACCTAAAGCTTCTCTAAAAAAAACCGTGTCACCGAACGCCTCCGCAACGCGATTTCCTTTAATGAAATCTTGATGCTCACTATCCCAAATGAATTGATTTGATTTTAAAAATTGCATTGCTATAAAGATAAACGCTCTTTTATAAAAAAAAGCACCCGAAGGTGCTTTTAAGTTATTCTATACACAATTCTATTATGCATTTACACCACAAAAGTGCATGATGTAATAAAAGAGTGCTCCAAGTCCAGCTGATATAGGAATAGTAATGATCCAAGCCACCAATAGTTTTCCTGTTACTCCCCATTTTACAGCAGAGATACGTTTCGTTATTCCAACACCGATTATAGAACCGGTAATGGTATGTGTGGTTGAAACCGGAATTCCTTTTACCACCTCACCGCCCATTTTCCAAGGGAATTTCAATCCTTCTGTAAAGAACAAAGTAATTGCACCGGCTGTTTCAGCGGCCACACCTTCGAACGGAGTAACTTTTGTAATCTTGTTACCCATGGTTTTTACAATCTTCCATCCACCGCTCATCGTGCCTAATGCAATCGCTGCATAACAAGCCAATGGAACCCAGTTCGGCATTTCCTTCAAGGATGTAATTTCTCCACCTGCAATTAAGGCCACAGTAATGATACCCATAACCTTTTGCGCGTCGTTTCCACCATGTCCAATAGAAAATGCAGCAGAAGAGAACAACTGTAATTTCTTGAACCATTGATTCGCTTTTGAATTATTCATGGAACTCATGAACAAAGTAAAAATTCCAATTACAACAACAATGAATCCTAGAAGTATCCACTTGAAGTTCGCTCCATGGAACATTACTTTCAACCAGTATGTCTCGAAGTTGTTTTTCAAATTGGAAGAATCATATCTCAACTTTGAGTCAGGACCAATACGTTCAACTTTAACTATTTCAAATTCGGTTGAATAGGCTGAACTGTTTGAATCTCCTTTGGAAATTGTATTTTTCGAAATCACTTCGAAAGAGTTCACTCCTTTCTTCTTCAGATCCTTTTGAATCTCTTCGCTCTCTTTTTCAAACAACATAGCACCCACATGATCAAATCGAACGATGTAATCCATGTTGGTAGAAACCTCATTACCCATTGAATCTACAGCAGGTTGAACAAAAACAACAGCCTTGTCACATTCATCTTTCAACGAGAGTACCTTTTTCAAATCTCCTACAGAAATAGGATTATCGGTTGTGATTTCAAGTACTATTCCATTGGTCAAATCTTCTAAATACGCATTATCTAAAATCTTCCCAATAGCTTGTGTTAAATCCTGGTTTTCCGCCGATGCATTCACATCCTTCATAAAATCCGTACGGATTTCATATAGCTTGCCTGAACCGTCTTCCTTTCCTTCTGCGTCTTTCGCCGCCTTGATTAAGCAAGGATATTCATTCATTTTATCTTCTGATTTGAAGACAAACATTTCCTTCAATTTATCCTTTTCAACTTTATCCTTGAAAGAAACGATATAGCTTCTTCCTCCATTGAAATCTTTCTTGAATTCAAGTGCATTGAAAACTGCGTAAGAAACTCCAAAGATGATAGTCAAAGAAACTAGTTTCATCCAAATGCCCTTTCTGAACGAATTTAAGAACCAGATAGAAATGAGGTAAGACATTATCATACCTGCTATAGGAGCAACAACAATGAATATAGCCGTTGCCCATATAATTCCTGAACCAATAGCTTTCCAACCGAAAGCTGCTAAAAACGCTCCTGCAAAGCCACCAATTAATGTGTGAGATGACGAAGATGGAATCCCGTACCACCACGTTATAAGATTCCATGCAACGGCAGACATTAATCCCGCTAGAATCATCGCTAATGGATGCATACATTCAACGATGAATTCTTTGTGAACAGATTTAGCGATTGTTGTTGCAACACTATGATCCTTGAAAATAAAGAACGCTACGAAATTGAAAAACGCCGCCCAAACCACCGCTTGAAACGGAGTAAGCACTTTGGTTGAAACAACTGTTGCAATAGAATTTGCTGCATCGTGAAAACCATTGATAAAATCGAATATCAATGCAAGAGCAATGACCGCGATGAGTAAGAATGAATAATCCATTCTAGTATAGTTTAAGAGTTTTTAACTAAGATTGATTCTAAGACATTAGCAACGTCTTCGCATTTGTCGGTAGCAGTCTCTAAGCTACTCAACACCTCTTTGGTCTTAATTAACTCCAACGGGTCAGATGCCTCGGCAAATAACCTCGCAATGCTCTCGTCGAACAAATCATCAGCATGATTCTCCAATGAATTGATACGAACTATTGCCTCACGCACACGTTGAACGTTCTTCATACTGCGCATATCACGAATTGCAGCATCAATTTCAATCACTTGCTTCAACAAAACTTCACTCATCAACTCCATTGTCTTTGAGAACTGTTTAACGTTGTACAACTGAATACGAGTCGCACATCCGTTGATGAAATCGGCTATATCATCGATACTGGTTGTCAAAGCATGAATATCTTCTCTATCAAAAGGAGTTATGAAGTTGTCTGACAACTCCATGAAAATCTGATGGGTAATATCGTCACCTTTTTGTTCAAAATCGCGAATTTGACGAATGCACATCGCTATTTGATCTGGATCTGTAAGTTGGAACATTTGATTAAAAACCTTCGCTTGAGCCACGAGGTTTGAAGTATCCTCGGAGAACAAATCAAAGAACAATGCGTTCTTCGGCATCATAAAAGAAAAAAGACTTTTAATCTTCATACTATAGAATTTTACGCTGCAAACAAAAGCTACCTATGTTATCTTAATGTTAGCTACCTATTGTTTTTTCATTTTTTTTCACACTTTTCGCTATCTAGGGCAGAAAACATCGGACTATTCGCTCAATTGCTATGCTGTTCGGATGACACCTATCTGACTCGAAATACTCGTCGTTCCGAAGAACATCGGTTACATACTCGTAAGCAGGGAAATAATCCAATGAAAAACGTTCGCAAAGTGAATGGGCTAATTCTATACAACGCGCTTTGGTCCTGGCGTTTTCTACCACGCCCATTCGCCAGTGCTTCACAGGTGAAACGGTTAGTACAATTCGAATATTCGGATTCAATTGCTGAATGAATCGGATGCATTCCTCTCCAGATTCTATCATTTCACTCAACGAAATCATTTGTTGTTGAAATTCTTGCTGCGGAAGACGCTGACAATTTCCCACCAATCCAATTTCATTGTGCATCCACCCGTGCGCTGTTCCAAGCGTTACCACTAATGTCTCTGCTGATCTCAACGCGTCATGAAGAGTTTTCAGGTTCGAATAAATAATCTGTTTCAAATCTTCCTTGGAATCAGCCCTCAACACCTTCCCACCTGCTAACGACTTCCATTTTTCTTCGTGAAAAACAAGTTGCATTTCATGATCTGAAATAGAATTCGCACAAGCATATTTCAACCATTTAAAAATGGGTATTGGATGAAACAGTGTACCGAATACATTCGATGTTACTTCATATCCTTCGCCCGCTAGATAAGGCTTCAAGTTATCAGAAAAACAAGAACCCATTAACACAACACCCTTTCCTTCCGGGCGCTTCCAATGCTTGAATAGATCTAACATTTCGCCAACATTTCAATTTGCTCAACAGAACTTTCACCGCATTTGAAATGTCCGAGTGGACAGGACTTCTTTCCATGCAATCCGCAGGGTCTGCATGCCAAATCTTCATGAGATTCAACAACTCGTGAACGCTCTGAAAGCGGACCAAATCCAAATTCGGGAATGGTGGAACAAAAGAATGCTGTCGTTGGTGCATTCATTGCAGATGCGAAATGCATAGGCGCACTGTCATTCACAAAATTCATTGCAGCATCTCGCATAAGCGCCGCTGACTCTAAGAAATTCAATTTGCCACAGAGGTTTGTTGACTCCGAAGTATTCTTTCCAATGACCTCTTCACACAATGCAAAATCAGACTTTGCACCTAAAAGAAAAACATGGTATTTCTTCGTCAATTCAGAAACCAGTTGAATGAAATTCTCCTTCGGCCATTGCTTGGTAAACCAAACAGATGAGGGCGCAACGCACACATAGGGAAGTCCCTTGTAGCTTGCCACTTTTTCAAAATTCTTTACAGATGGGAACAATCGCGGTGGGAAATCACCCGGAACAAATTCGCGAAGGAGTTCTAAATTTCTATTTACTTCATGAAGTCCGTTGTTTACTTCATGCTTGAACTTCGAACTGAAACAAAACGAAAATGGATTTTCTTCGAAGCCAATTCTATTACCCGCGCCGCTTCGCCAAGTCAAAAATCCTGTGGAAGCAAAGCGTTGCAGATTAATGACACAATCGAATTTCTCTTTTCGGATTTTATTCCCCAATTGAA
>JBJOPP010000262.1:0-3802 GCA_046050685.1 Bacteroidota bacterium | reverse complement strand
AATTGTTACCCAAAGCATAACGAAAGAGTTTGGGCGCTTTATCGCGAAGGGAAGATTGCAAAGGAGGAACTCCGAAACAAACGATTCATAGATTTATTCGATGAAGTGCATGCTTCATATGATTTAGATTTTGTTGAATTATTCGCCACGGAATTCTTGGCTATTTGTCCGCGCCTACCGCATCTCATTGAAGGTGCTCGCGAAATTTTGGAACAGACCAAAGGCGCATATACGCATGTGATTTTAACGAATGGATTCATCGAAGTTCAAGGATTTAAAATGGCTGCTGCCGAAATAGAAGAATATTTTTCAACGGTCGTGTACAGCGAAGAAGCGGGAGTGCGTAAGCCTCATGCTGCCATTTTTGAATTGGCATTGCAACGCGCCAATTGCACAGCAGAAGAAGCATTAATGATCGGCGACGATTGGGACGCTGATATTTTGGGAGCACGAAACGCGGGAATAGATCAAGTGTTTTTTACTGGGACTGAAAAGCGTTTGGCAGAATTGCACGACGGTAAATCTGTTCGACACAACTATGTACCTACCTTTACCATAGACACTTTGGGTGAATTGAAAAATATATTAGAACATGGAAAATAACAACGAAACTCCTCAGCCAATTAGCATTGAATTGACTGAAAATATTGCGGAAGGAACCTATTCGAACTTGGCTGTAATCACACACAGCACTTCTGAGTTTGTTCTCGATTTCATACGCGTTATGCCGAATGTGCCAAAGGCGAAGGTTCAATCTAGAATTATTATGACACCTCAGCACGCCAAGCGTTTAATGAAAGCATTGCAAGAGAATATTGCAAAGTTCGAAGCGCAAAACGGTATAATTAAAGAAGGCGTAGCAGACGTTCAATTTCCAATGACATTCGGTGGGCCACAAGGTCAGGCCTAAACGAACATTGGGGTAACGGTTCCGTTTAATTCTGTATTCAAGAACGGAGAGTTTTTTCCGCGCGATAACCAGGTCTTCGTTTCAACGATAGTTTTTCCTTTTGTTGAAATAAGTGTAAGGCGTGCCTGCTCTCCAACTTCCATTTGAATGGGTGGAATATTGGCCGAAAACTCTGCGCCGATAGTGAATTTTTCGAGCAAGGTTTCAACCGGAATTTCTGAACCGACAGCAGTCAAGATTGTTTGAAAAGCAATTTCAATTCCGCTTATCCCAAAGTTAGCATATTCAAATTCGAGCTCTTTGTTTTCGATTGCTAAAGGCGTGTGCTGACTTTCAATCGCATCAATAGTTCCATCGAGGAGTCCGTTTATCAATGCTTTGCGATCTGCGGCGCTGCGGAAAGGCGGCCAAACTTTTTTATTGCTATTGTAGTCAACCATGTCCTCGTGAATAAACGAGAGCTGGTGTGCCGCAATGGAGCAAGTTACCTCTAGGTTTTCTTTCTTCGCTTTGCGAATCATATCTAATCCTTTCAAAGAAGATATGCTGAAGAAGTGAAGACTTCCTCCAGTGTATTTGAGTAATGCAAGATCGCGTTGAATACGCAGTGTTTCGCTCAATTCACTGGCTCCTTTCATTCCCATTTTAACACTTGTTTTTCCTTCGTGAATTTGAGCTTTGGGGTGAACCGAATAATCGTTCGGGGCAACGAAAATGCGAGTGTGTGTTTGCTTTGAATATTCCAAAGCGCGCATCATGAGTTCTGTAGAAATGTTGTGCTCGTCTTCTGTGAATCCGATTGCACCTGCTGCTTGAAGTTCAGCGAACTCGGTGAGTTGCTGTCCTTTCATTTCTTTAGATATTGATCCTAAAGGAAGAAGTTCAAATGAAGCTGTGTTATTGCGCGTAATGAATTGTACGGCCCCTTGGTTGTCTGTGACAGGCGACAGTGAAGGCATGAGACACACACGAGTGAATCCACCTTTTTTTGCTGCTGCTATACCAGTGCTTAGTGTTTCATTTTGTTCGAATCCGGGTTCGCCAAAATTGGCGCGAAGGTCTGTAAAGGCAACTGAAAGAATATGATCTTTTCCTGAAATGACTTTCGATTTGCCAACGGGTAAGTTTTTTCCAATAGCGGAAATAATACCGTTAGTCATTTCAACATCCATAATCTTTAAGTGATGTTTCGAAAGTGGAGCAAAGAGCTTAGCGTTTTGAATAAGCGTTTTCATATTTTCGATTTCCAGATTTTAATGAATACAATTTCTAATGCAATAAATAAGAGTGCGCCGTAGATGAGGTATTTCCACAAGGAAATTCCACCGCCCAATTCAGTGGCCAGTGCCTGCAACATTTCAGGATTTGCATTTTTCAAAGCGAAATTAGCAAGGCCGTTTTGTTGAGCAATCTGCAATAATTCTGATTCCGGATAAATTTCAATACTACTTTCTGTATTGTTGAAATTCATAGCTAGCGGAAGAAGGTTGTTTCCGTTTTCCTTCAGAGAATAAAATCCAGATTCGTTTAATTCTGTTGGAAGAAAAACTTCTGTTTCACCTCCTATACTGCGCGATTGAGCAATGAAGTTTTTTGAATTATTGGTATTACTAATTTCAAATAGACCTTCTGCTGTTGTTGGCGCGTGACGCAGTGTAATGAAAGATTCTTTTCCAAGTTGGTAGTACAATTGTTGAACAGCGCTGCTTGTTTCAGCTGCACGCAAAAGACTAATTGGGAAGAGCGAGTGGGCGAGGAATGTACTTTCGGTTTTCAAAGAAGAAACCGAAGAAACAAAAAGTCTACCCTTGCCGTAGTTGGTTACCGCTAGCAAAGGGGTGTTGTCTTGAAATGAAATTAGAGGCACTGACTGAAGGTTGCCGTTGTTTAGTGGAAAGTGAGCCGTTGCGGAGGGAAGCGATGCGTTGTTTTGCAGTTTTTCAAAGGCAGGACTGAAGAAAGAATTCGCAAGGTCAACTTGAGATACTGATATTTCTGTGGTGGATTTCGCAGCCAGCTGAACTCCATTGCATCTTCCCAATAAATTATTGTAGCTCAATAAGTCGGAAACGGAATGAGGTATGAGAAATGCTGTTCCACCTTTTTCTACATAGCTAGTAAGGTCTCCAATGAGCTGCGGCGATAGCGATTGTATGCCCTGTATTACAATGAAATTAGCCGATGAGATAAGTTCAGTAGTGGCGTTATTGGAACTGACTGAATTGAAATTGTATTGCGGGTCTTCTGCAAAAAGCTGCACAATCGATTGTTGCTCTGTTCCTGTGATGTTTAGGACGTTAATCTTTTCAGAAATGGAGTAGGCGAAATAGTGGACGTCGTCGAACACCATAGGGAAGTCGTTGATTCGCACACTTCCGAAATGAAAACCAACTTGTGTCGTGCTGAAAGCAACAGGGACAGTAAGGATAGCGTGAGGAGATAGGGTTACCGAACTCACGGCTTTTTGAATACCGTCAAGTTCAACGCTCAACGGCAAGTCTGTTATTTCTTCGGAACCGTGGTTTTGAATAACCACAAGAAGGGTGTCTGAATTATTTAAAATACGCTGCGGCGTTGAAAAATAAATAGAGTCGATGCTGATGTTCCTCTGCGTTTCTTTAATAGCTGGAATGGCGGTTATGTATGCATTGTTGGCGTCAGTAATTTCCGAAATGTTGGAAGTGTTTCGTTGGAAGTCGGAGAGCCAATAATACAATTGAACGTCTGTCGCAGATTTTTCAAGGAGGTCTTTCTGTCTTTGATAAACAGTGCTGAGCAATTTCGTTTCTGGACTGAAAGTTATAGATTGAATGATTTGAAGAGCTTCATCTTTGGAGAGTAACCGTTGGTCGTCACCCTTGAAATCATTGGAAATAATTTGAAATCGATCGT
>JBJOPP010000261.1:0-2848 GCA_046050685.1 Bacteroidota bacterium | reverse complement strand
AGATAGTTTTACTTTGACATGTCCTCGTTTTGATTTGTTGAAGGAAATTCGCATCTATACGCAAGAAGGACGATTGGTTGAAAGCTTGAATTTGAATGCGTCTTCAACCACTATTTCTGCGAATGCATTTGCAAGTGGCATGTACTTCATTCAAGTGGTGAAGAAGGATGGTTCTTCCTTCAATAAGAAATTTGTGAAATTGTAATGTTATTCGAGTCCTTTCCCAAAGCATGGAGTGAATTGCTTCGAGCGGAGGCGAGAAAGGAGTATTTATTTTCTTTAGAAAAAAAGGTCGAGGAAGCTTATGCTTCCTCGATTTGTTTTCCACCTAAACTAAAAATATTCGAGGCATACGCATTGTGCAATCCGAATGAAGTGCGCGTTGTGATTCTTGGTCAAGATCCTTATCATGGTACAGGAGAAGCTCATGGTCTTGCTTTCAGTGTTCAACAAGGAATAAAAATGCCGCCTTCGTTGCGAAATATTTATAAGGAATTAGAGAGCGAGTATGGCATTGACTTGTTACGCACAACCGATTTAACTGCTTGGGCAGAACAAGGAGTCTTGTTGCTTAACAGTGTCTTAACGGTGAAAAAAGATAAAGCTGGTAGTCATTCGAAATGGGGATGGGAAGAATTTACCAATGCCACCATTGAATTCATTTCGAAAGAAAACAAGCATGTCGTTTTTGTTTTGTGGGGCGATTATGCAAGGAAGAAAAGTGTTTTAATAGACACTTCGAAACATGAAATCATTGAAAGCGCTCATCCTTCGCCGCTTTCCGCGTATCGCGGTTTTTTCGGTTCGAAGCCCTTCGGGAAGATTAACTCTCAATTGCATCAATGGGGAAAAGAGAGTATAAAGTGGTAAACAGAAGGCGTTTATGAATTTTGAATAATCAAAAAATAAAGGGGCATTCCTAAAGTAATATTTATTGGAAATGTAATGGCGAGTGCCATCGGAAGTAGCAATCCGGGATTGGATTGTGGGACCGAAATTTTCATTGCTGCTGGCACGGCAATGTATGATGCGCTGGCGGCGAGGACTGCGAAAATAAATCGATTGGCTACATCCGTTATTATTCCTTCGCTCAAGAAAGCAACAAGGCATCCATTGAATAAAGGGATAACCAATGCAAATGCAATGGGGAACCATCCCAGTGAAAAGAATGATTTAAGTTTTTTACCACTTGTTATTCCGAGGTCAAGAAGGAAAATGGCTAGAAAGCCTTTGAAAAGATCGTTCGTGAAGGGTTTAATGCCCTCTGCTTGTTTGGCACTGGCTAGATATCCAATGATTAAGCTTCCGAGTATTAGTAAAACGCTTCCGTTAGTGAAAGAGTGTTTTATTGCAGTTCTTTTCTGTATGCGTTCTGTATTATTCGAATTGAAAATTGAAATGAGCACAAGTCCCATTATAATTGCCGGAGATTCCATTAATGCCATCACGGCAACCATATGACCTGAGAAACTCATTTGCTGAGCTTCGAGGAAAGAGGCGGCTGTGACAAAGGTAACTGCGCTTACAGATCCGTATGCGGCTGCAACGGCGCCTGCATCGAAGACATTCAGTTTAGTTTTAAGTATGAAAAAAGTATAAACGGGAATAAGAAGGGAAATCAGTATTCCGAAAATCATAGAAATCCCTACTTCGAAAGTAAACGGTTCATGCGAAAGCTCTTGACCGCCTTTGAATCCAATAGCAAAAAGTAAATAAAGGGATATGAACTTGGCTGAGTTTTCGGGTATAACCAGGTCGCTCTTAAGTTGAGCCGCTATGATGCCCAAAACGAAAAACAAGAGGGCTGGGTTGGTTAAATTTTCAGACAGCAGTTCTATGCCCATAATATCGATTCGTTGTTTTTCGGGTTACTTGGAAATTATAATTTCGGATTTGATTGTAATGTTCTCCTCGTCATCACTTAGAGTTTCTAGATATTCTCGAAGGTTCTTAAGGTCCTCTTTTAACTTAGGCAGTCGCGTTTCGGCAGCAACATCAGGAAAGCCGGTTCGCTCAATGCTGCTAAAATTCTTCAATTGATGGAATTGTATTTTCGTTCCAATTACGCTAGTAAGTACCTCTTTGGCTTGAGATTTTGTGAAGGTTCCGTTAATGAGGGTGATATTCATTTCTTCTGTCATGGGTATATTTTTTTTGTGCGAAGGTGCGCAGATTTCTTATATTCTTTATATTTATGTTTTTGATATTTTGCATAATAATATTTTATGAATTACACACTTAACCAATTGCAAGTTTTTCAGAAGGTTGTTCAACTTAGAAGTATAACCAAAGCTTCTGAAAGTCTTCATTTAACACAACCTGCGGTGTCCATTCAATTGAAGAATTTTCAAATGCAATTCGATATGCCGTTGTTTGAAGTGATTGGGAGGCAAGTATATATTACAGATTTCGGATATGAAATTGCCACGGCAGTTGATGAAATTTTGTTTCAAGTTTCAGAGATTCACTTCAGAAGCAAGACTTTTCAAGGAGATTTAGCAGGGAAATTGAAAATAGCATCTGTCTCGACAGGCAAATATGTTATGCCCTATTTTTTGACAGACTTTATTAAGATGCATAGTGGGGTTGAACTATCCATGGATGTTGCAAATAGAGAAAGTGTATTAAGTCGACTTGAAAAGAATGAAGTCGATTTTGCCCTTGTGAGTGTTCTTCCAAGAAAGTTGAAAGTAGATCGCCTTGAGTTGCTTGCGAACGAACTTTATCTGATTGGTAATAGACATGTTCTGCAAAATGATTTCAAGACTAAAAAAGAGTTAATGGAACATTCATTTATTTACAGAGAGCCAGGATCAGCAACGCGTTTTTCAATGGAAGGTTTTTTAGA
>JBJOPP010000260.1:0-4184 GCA_046050685.1 Bacteroidota bacterium | reverse complement strand
GAAATGCCAAAGAACATAAATGGCTCTTTCATCATGCTGGATGTCCAAAAAATAGTACTTGGAATGAAAAGTATGATCCAGAAAAATGTGCTATTGGAAAGTTGAGTAAATCCCTTGAATGTCAAATATATATTGCGAACAGCTGCCGTTGAAAGCAAACAAAGAGCTGACAGATGAACAAAGAAAGAATTGAACGAAATAAAATGAAGGAGACTATGGCACCGTATGACATTTTTCGCATCATTGATGATCGTTAAATCTCCTGCCGACCAATACCTTGTCGTTGAAAGGTAATGTTGTGTAAGCGCTTCTGTTTCACCAATACCAGTCAACAATCGGAAATAGTCGAGTGGGGATTTGAAAAACACTTCATTCAATAATCGTCCTTCATTGAAAAAACGTTCGCCATCATGGCTCAATTCACCAATACCATAAGTCCGAATGTGTACCCAGAAAAGCAAAAGACCAACACCAACTTTAATTAAGTAGGCACTTGGAAGTATCCATGTGGAAAGTCCTTCTGTTCTAAATAAACGACTGTAACGGACAAGCGAAAATAGCAGTACCGTAAACAGAACAGAATAAATAAGCACGATTCGAATTTAATTTGTACAAAATTAATCATTTATATCTCTTGGGACTTCGACAATTTGTCGGAATTAAGGGACAGTTTGTCAGTTTTTTCTGCGTGGCATAAACATTGAAAAGGGCGTTCAGCAATTTTAAATTAGAAAAATGAGAACGGGACAAATCAATGTGCAGACGGAGAATATTTTTCCGATCATTAAAAAATTCCTTTATTCTGATCACGAAATATTCCTTCGTGAATTAGTATCCAACGCCGTCGATGCGTCGCAAAAATTGCGGGTATTGGCAGCAAATGGGGAATTCAAAGGAGAGCTTGGTGAATTAAAGGTGGATGTGATCTTGAATTCAGCTGAAAAGACGCTGACTATCCGTGACCGAGGTATCGGGATGACCGCGGATGAAATAGATAAATACATCAACCAAATCGCATTTTCTGGTGCGGAAGAATTCGTAAAACAATACGAAGGGAAGGAAGGTGCTGAACAAATCATTGGTCACTTTGGACTTGGATTCTACTCGGCGTTTATGGTGGCTGAAAAGGTTCAAATTCGAACGCTTTCGCGTCATGAAGGTGCCCAAGCTGTTCAATGGGAGAGCAATGGTTCGCCGGAATATGTCATTACGGATATTGAAAAGTCAGACCGCGGAACTGATATCGTCCTTTATATTTCAGAAGAAGCAAACGAGTTTTTAGAGAAAGCGCGCATCTCTGGAATCCTTGATAAATACTGTAAGTTTTTACCAACGCCAGTATTTTTTGGTACAAAGACAGAATATATCGATTCTCCTGAAGGTGAACTAGATGAAAATGGAAAAGTAAAACGCGTTTCTGTTGATGTTCCAAATCAAGTCAACAATCCATCCCCAGCCTGGACGAAGGCGCCTGTAGACTTGAAGGATGAAGATTATGCATCTTTCTACAAGGAATTGTACCCAATGAGCTTCGAAGAGCCTTTGTTTCATATTCACTTGAATGTCGATTATCCGTTTAATCTGACAGGGATTTTGTACTTCCCGAAAATTCGGGAAAATGTTGAAGTTCAACGCAATAAAATCAATCTATACTCGAATCAGGTATTTATCACTGATAGCGTAGCGGAAATTGTTCCTGAATTCTTAACCTTATTGCATGGGGTAATTGATTCACCCGACATTCCATTGAATGTTTCGCGTTCTTACCTTCAAAGTGATTCCAACGTGAAGAAAATCTCGTCACATATCACGAAGAAGGTAGCGGATAAATTGGCGGAAATGTTCAAAAAGGACCGCACTGATTTTGAAGCAAAATGGGATGATCTTCAAATCTTTGTTCAATATGGTTCCTTGTCGGATGATAAATTCAAGGAAAAGGCCACACAATTCTCTTTGGTTCAAACTACGGACAAGGAGTATAAAACACTAGAGGAGTTTAAGGAGATGGTCGCGCCACTTCAAACAGACAAAGATGGGAAGACGATTTTCTTGTACACGAACGATCAAGAGGCGCAATATGCGTACGTGAAGAAAGCGAAAGATCGTGGTTATAAGGTGTTGGAAATGAATGGTCCATTGGTGCCGCATTGGATTGCACGCTTGGAGCAGGATATGGAAAATGTAGCTTTCGCTCGCGTAGATGCAGATACTCTTGAAAACCTCATTAACAAATCAGATGAGATTGTTTCAAAGATATCTAAAGAGGACGAAGAGAAAATCAAACCTGTATTCGAAGCGGCTGTGACCAAAGATAAATTCACGGTACAAATGTCAGCATTGAATGAAGATGACGCTCCAATTCTAATCACACAACCCGAATTTATTCGCAGAATGATGGAGCAGCAGCGCACAGGAGGTGGTGGCTTCTTCGGTGCTTTCCCAGAAATGTACAATCTGGTTGTCAATACAAATCACCCGAAAGTTGTTTCTCTGTTAGAAAAATCGGAAGAATCTCAAAGCGAAACAGTTCGTCAACTGACTGATTTGGCGATGTTATCTCAAGGAATGTTAAAAGGTGCTGCATTAGATCAATTCATTGAGCGTACAATTGAACAAATTTCATGATATTCGCACAGTAAAAACAATGCATAAATGGGGTGGGTGTTTATCCACCCCCTGCGCTAAAAACGACATATTTTGTTTAAATGGATTTTAGGAATAGGAGCCTTTTTCCTGTTCAAAAACTTTGGCTTGGCCCTCTTAGGTTTTTTTATCGGATCAATCATCGATAACTACCAAAGAGCGATGGGGAATGCACGTGCTCAAGCACAAAGTGAGGGGCGACAGTTTTCGTCTGAAGAATTCTTCCAATACTACCAACAGCGCACGTCCAATAATGATGTTCAGACGATGCTTATGGCACTTTCTGCAGCGGTAATGCGGGCTGATGGAAAGGTTCTCAAGGCAGAGTTGGACTATGTCAAGGGATTCTTTGCCCAACAGTTTGGTAATCAATTTACACCTTCTCATCTTCAAACGTTAAAGCGATTTTTAGATTCCGGACAAATTCCTATGCAACAGATTTGTCAGGATATACGCATGCGTTTGCCTGTGGAGTCGCGCATTCACCTCGTACATTATCTTTTTGGAATTGCGAAAGCGGATGGTAGTGTTTCGACTTTAGAAATTGACGTAATTCGTGATATATCGAATTTATTACAGATTCCTACAGTCGAATTTGAGAGCCTTAAAAACATGTTTTACCGCGATACGAATTCAGATTATCGCGTATTGGGTGTTGAAGCAACAGCAACGGACGAAGAGGTGAAGAAGGCTTACCGTCAAATGGCTATTAAATTCCACCCAGATAAGGTTGCGCAAATGGGTGAGGAGTTCCAGAAAGGTGCGAAAGAGAAATTTCAGCAAATCCAAGATTCCTACGAAGCGATTAAAAAGCAACGTGGATTTAAATAATTCTCAGTTTGCTTTAAGCGTATGAACCAATCAAAAATAAGGTTGGTTTTTTAGCCAGGTCGTAAGCGTTTTCTCGCCAGTCTTTTACTGACATCGTCTTCACTGAACGCTCAAGCAACGTAAGGTCTGATGCAATACACAAAAGGGTAGGGTCAGCCAATTCGTTCAATAAATCGTCCAAGACATGCATGTTACGGAATGGAGTATCCATAAAAATATGCGTAGCCCCTGTTCGGCGACTATCTCCTTCCATGTCCTTTAATCGTCTAACACGGTCTTTTCTTTCTTTTGGCAAGTACCCATGGAACGTAAAGTTTTGACCTGAAAAACCACTCGAAATGAGTGCGAGTAAGATGGACGAAGGCCCCACCATCGGTTCAACAGGAATTCCGTTTTGATGCGCCATGGCAACAACTTCAGCACCTGGATCTGCGATACCCGCACATCCTGCTTCGGATAATATCCCAACGTTGTTTCCATTGCGCAAGGCATAGAGGATTTTGGGTAAGTCATCAACTCCAGCATGTTTTCCCAATGCGTAAAACGTGCATTCATCAATCGGAAATTCTCTATCCATTTTCCTTAACAGGCGTCGAGCAGATTTAATTTCTTCAACCGCAAAAAAGCGAAGCGCGGTCGTTTGTTTGATGACGTCATTTGGAATAATGTCTTGAAGTGTCTCTCCGCCAAGTGTATTGGGAATTAAATAA
>JBJOPP010000259.1:0-9662 GCA_046050685.1 Bacteroidota bacterium | reverse complement strand
ACCGTTGGAAAAGGATGGATTCCTGAATACGGAAGCGCCGATGAATCAGAACAAATGTTCAACTATCTCTATGGTTATTCGCCTTATCACAACTTGAAACCCAACACGAATTATCCTGCTACCATGGTCATGACAGCAGATCACGACGACCGAGTGGTACCCGCACACAGTTTCAAATTCGCAGCTTTACTTCAAGAATACACTACCCATGAAAGACCTGCACTTATCCGCATTGAAACTAGCGCTGGACACGGTGCAGGAAAAAGCACTGAACAAATTATTGCAGAGCAAACAGATAAATGGACATTCTTTTTCAAGAATGTCGGACACACTTATTCCTTGAAATAGAATGAAAAAATTGAGCGCTGTTTTTCTCTTTTCTATATTGGTCTCGGCACAATTTTGTTCGGGACAACTGATTGAAAAAGTGAATGTGTTCATCGGTACAAATCGAATGGGACACACCTATCCCGGAGCCACAGCTCCTTTCGGAATGGTGCAACTTTCCCCAGAGACAAAGCGCACGAATTTCTTCAATTCAAATAAAGAGTATAACAGCGAGGTCTATAACTATTGCGCCGGATACCAATACGAAGATTCAGTTATCCAAGGTTTTGCACACACCCATTTTTCAGGAACTGGTCATTCAGATTTAGGAGACTTCCTTGTGATGCCCACTACCGGAAAGGTAGATTTAAAAGCAGAAAACTTTCAATCTTCCTTTCAACATAAAAACGAAAAAGCATCTCCTGGTTTATACAGTGTGATGCTCGATGACCATAACATTCTTGCTGAATTAACCGCTTCAGACCGTGTTGGCTTTCACAGATACTCCTTCCCGAAAAATGAAACACCGGAAGTTGTTTTAGATTTCACCTACAACATTTACAACTACGAAGGGAAAAATGTTTGGACTTTCATTCGTGTTGAAAATGATTCACTCATCACCGGCTATCGCATAACAAGCGGTTGGGCGAAAACAAGAACCGTTTATTTCGCGGCGGCTTTTTCTGAACCCATTTCCAATTACACAACCGCAAACCTCAGCGAGCAAGACTACAAAGGCTTCTATCGTAAATTCAATCAGTCGAAAAATTTTCCCGAAGCCGCAGGAAAAGAAATTCGCATGTTATTGGAATTCGAACAAAGCGACAGTCCGCTTCAAATCAAGTGGGCACTTTCAAACACCAGCACAGAAGGTGCCTTGAAAAATCTACACGCAGAAATTCCACATTGGAATTTCGATTTAACAAAAAAAGAAACGCAAGCGAAATGGGAAAAAGAACTTCAAAAAGTAACAATTCAAATTCCAGATAAAAACAAAGAAACTGTTTTCTACACTGCCCTTTATCACACCTGCCTCTCGCCTGTTTTATATGAAGACGTAGATGGAAATTACAAAGGATTGGATCAGAACATTCACAACTCCGAAGGATTTGATAATTACACGGTCTTTTCGCTTTGGGACACCTACCGCGCGCTGCATCCTTTGTTCAATCTCATTCAACCTACGCGCAACAACAACATGATTCATTCCATGCTCGCTCATCAAAAGCAAAGCGTGCATCACATGTTGCCCGTTTGGAGTCATTACGCGAATGAGAACTGGTGTATGACAGGCTATCATGCCGTATCTGTGATTGCCGATGCTGCAGTTAAACAAGTTGGAAATTTCAATTTGAAAGAGGCATACAAAGCCTGCGATCAAACGGCTTGTGTAGACTATTTCGAAGGCTTAAAAGACTACATTGAAATTGGTTTTGTACCTGAAGACAAGTCAGGAGTTTCGGTAAGCAAAACACTGGAATACGCCTACGACGACTGGTGTATTGCGCAACTCTCTTCACTCACGAACAAAAAAGAAGTAACCATGGGTTACGCGAAATACTTCATGCGATCTGAATCGTATCGCAATGTCTTCAATTCAAATACTGGTTTCACACAACCTAAAATAAGCACTGGTGAATGGAAGTTTCCATTCGATCCGCTTGATACGCACGGACAAGGATTCATCGAAGGGAACTCCTGGAACTACAGTTTATACATTCCACATGCTATTCCAACTATGATTGAATTAATGGGGGGAAAGAAACGATTTGAAGAGCATTTAGATTCTTTATTCACGATGCATCTCGACGACAAGTACATTGAGAAAAATGAAGACATTACACGAGACGGTATCATGGGAAATTATGTGCATGGAAATGAACCGAGCCATCACGTTCCTTACTTGTATAACCACACTTCTTCTCCTTGGAAAACACAAGAGCGCGTTCACACTATAGCCAATAAATTCTACACCAACGAAACCAATGGTCTATGTGGAAACGACGACGCTGGTCAGATGTCAGCATGGTATGTTTTCTCTGCGCTTGGCATTTATCCAACTTGTCCGGGAAGTGTTTTTTACGAAATTGGTTCTCCATTTGTGAACGAGGCCGTATTAAATTTAGAAAACGGAAAAACCATCAGCATCAAGGCACCCAAGCTAAACGCGAAAAACATCTATGTGCAATCCGTTCGCTGGAACAACCAAGAAATAGGGTTACAAATCTCCCATTTAGATTTGGTACAAGGTGGAGTATTGGAGTTTGAAATGTCTTCCAAACCGAAGAAACTAAAAAAAATAACACTCCGAAAATAAGACTATCTTTGCACCGCTAAAATTATACGCCGTGCTATCAGTAAACAACCTTTCGCTTCGTTATGGAAAACGAGCACTCTTTGAAGAAGTAAATCTAAAATTCACACCTGGACATTGCTACGGTGTAATTGGTGCCAACGGTGCTGGGAAATCTACTTTCTTGAAAATACTTTCTGGTGAAATAGATCCAACGACTGGTAAGGTTGTTATGGACGCTGGTGTTCGCATGAGTGTGTTGAAGCAAAATCACTTCGAGTTCGATGATGTTCCTGTGTTACAAACCGTGCTTATGGGTAACCGCAAGCTTATGGATGTTATGCAAGCGAAAGATGCTATTTATGCAAAAGAAGATTTCTCAGATGAAGACGGCGTAAAAGCTGCTGAGCTCGAAAATATTTTTGCTGAAATGGACGGTTGGAACGCGGAAAGCGATGCTGCTCAATTATTGAGCAATTTGGGCATTGGCGATCATTTGCATAACGACTTGGTTCACACCTTAAGCGGTAAAGAGAAAGTGCGTGTATTGCTTGCACAAGCACTGTTTGGCAATCCCGAAATCCTATTGCTCGATGAGCCTACCAATGACTTAGATGTTGAAACCATTTCTTGGTTAGAAAACTTCTTAGCCGATTTTCAAAATACAGTTATCGTTGTATCTCACGACCGTCACTTCTTAGATGCTGTGTGTACAAACATCGTAGACATCGACTTCAGCAAGATTCAGTTGTATACAGGAAACTACTCGTTCTGGTACGAGAGTAGTCAGTTAGCTGCTCGCCAAAGAAGTGACCAAAACAAGAAGATGGAAGACAAGCGCAAAGAGTTGCAAGACTTCGTAGAACGCTTCAGCGCCAACGCTTCTAAATCGAGACAAGCAACGAGCCGTAAGAAATTATTGGACAAGCTTGTTATCGATAACATTCAACCAAGTACTCGAAAATATCCAGGTATTATTTTCAAACCAGAACGCGATTGTGGAGATCAAATCTTACGCGTAGAAAATTTATCGAAGGTGAATCCAGATGGAAGTGTGCAATTCAAAGATGTTGAATTCACGCTAATTAAAGGAGATAAAGTTGCAGTCCTTTCAAAGGATCACACTGCCATTACTTCTTTCTTTCAAATCATAAATAATTTGGAAGAACCAACAACAGGAACTGTTGAATGGGGAAGTACAATAACAACCGCATATCTTCCAAACAACAACGAAGACTTTTTCAAATCAGACGACAACCTTGTTGATTGGTTACGTCAGTTCTCAGTTGACAAAGACGAAACTTATGTTCGTGGTTTCTTAGGGAAAATGTTGTTCAGTGGTGAGGAGGTAATGAAGAAATGTTCAGTGCTTTCCGGAGGTGAAAAAGTTCGTTGCATGGTTTCTCGCATGATGTTGGCCAACGCCAATTGTCTCATGCTCGATGAACCTACGAATCACTTAGATCTTGAGTCTATCACTGCGTTCAACAACGCTATGAAAGATTGGAAACACAATGCGCTCTTCACTTCGCATGACCACGAGTTTACAGAGACTGTTGCGAATAGAATTATTGAAATTACACCGAAAGGGGTAATCGACAAGAGAATGTCTTACGACGAGTATCTTTCGAATGATCAAGTAAAAGAAACGAGAAAGAACTACTACGGATTATAACGTAGTAGTTTCTTCAATTTCTTGAGCGAGAGCAACAACCGTTTTTATTTCAGGAACAGCAGACTTAATAGCCGCTTCCACTCCCGCCTTCATAGTCATGTGCGATTTGCTGCAACTGGTGCAAGCACCTTGCAATTCAACCAGAACAGTCATTTCAGGAGTTACCTCTTTCAATTCAATTCCTCCGCCATCAGCTTCCAAATAAGGTCTAATGGAATTAAGCGCTTCGTTCACACGTTGAAACAATGAGTCTTGTAACATATTATTCTTGGGTTGCAGGTTTACGGAATGGCAGCAAGCGCAATTCCTTTTCAAAGTTAATTAAAAACGACTGCCAATAGCGCGCAGCAGTGGTATTGTCTTGAAGAACCGATGGTCTTCCCACATCGCCAGCTTCGCGAATGCTCTGAATCAATGGTATTTCGCCAAGAACAGGAAGATTCAAACTTTCTGCAAGACGCTTTGTACCTCCTTCTCCGAAAATAAAATACTTGTTCTCTGGCAGTTCTGCTGGAGTGAACCAAGACATGTTTTCTACCAATCCCAAGACCGGAATATTCACCGCTGGTAATTGGAACATAGCAATACCTTTTCTCGCATCAACCAAGGCCACTTCTTGCGGAGTGCTTACCACTACAACAGCAGAGATGGGCAATGTTTGAACTATGCTCAAATGAACATCTCCTGTTCCCGGAGGAAGATCAACAACCATATAATCCAACTCACCCCATTCCACATCTGTTATCATCTGATTCAAGGCCTTCGTAGCCATTGGACCACGCCACACAACCGCTTGATCTCCCTCTGTAAAAAATCCAATACTCAAGACCTTCACACCGTGTGATTCAACAGGCGCCATCACTTGCTTTCCATCCACTTCGATGAGTCGAGGTTTTTCCAATACAACATCGAACATTGTTGGAGCAGAAGGTCCGTAAATATCAGCATCCAATAAACCAACCTTGTGCCCAAGTGCTGCGAGGCCTGCTGCTAAATTGGAAGACACAGTGCTCTTTCCCACCCCTCCTTTTCCGCTCGCTACAGCGATAATATGCTTCACTCCTGGAAGAATCCTTCTCAACTCTCCACTTCGCTCTTCTCCTGAAATTGCTTCAACATGAACCTTCACCTCGAATTCATTGCCTAATACACGTTGAATGGCAAATACACAAGCTTCACGCATGCGCTGTTTCGCGTGCATGGCAGGATTACTCACCTTCACTTCCAACTCTATTTCATTTCCTTCTGCACGAATAATTTTTACCAAATTCAAGGTGACAATATCCTTTTTCAAATCGGGTTCTTGAATATTCCCTAACGCTTCTAAAATGGCTGCTTTTGAAACACTCATAGTCTTTTATTTTTTCGGCATTCTCGCCTGTATGTATTTAATCTTTCTTCCCTCCTTCAACCACATTTGCTCATAAAAAGTTCTAATTTCTAAAACATCTTTTAGCTTCTCATCTATCGTGTTTAGAAAACCCGATTCGTAAATATTGTCGTCGTGCAATATAATCTCTGCGCCCATTTGTGGTATTTCTCTCAAAGCTCTTTCATACAAAGCTGGATTATCGTGCTTAATATGAACTAAACCTTCCGACTTCAACATACGCTCATAGCGCTTCATGTAAAATCCTGAAGTAATTCGGCGATTTCCATCATGATCATTTGGCATCGGATCTGAAAACGTTAGCCAAATTTCATCCAGTTCATTGTCATCGAAAAACGCATCAATAAATTCTATTCTAGCACGAAGAAAAGCGACATTCGTTAATCCCATTTCGAGCGATTCTTTCGCTCCCTTGTGAAAGCGATGCCCTTTAACATCGATGCCCAAATAATTCTTATCAAGATTTCGTTGCGCTTGACCAACAGCATACTCCCCTTTCCCACAGCCTAACTCAACAACTAAAGGATTTTCGTTTTTGTAAAATTCTTCTCGCCACTGACCTTTCATAAAGGTGGCATTCTCGCGAATAATGGGCATTAAGTTTGGCTCAAATACATGAGGAAACGTTTTATTCTCGGCCCAGCGCTTTAACTTATCCTTTGCCATATTAGTTCGCTAGAAACACACTTCTCCATGCTTCAGGAAGCATTTGTGTGGCTTTGTTTTTATGATTGAAACAAACCAAGACTGATTTTCCCGTGGCACACAATCGTTCTTCGACCATTACGCGATAGCAAACGGTAAAACTCTTAGACCCCACATGCTCTACCCACAACCGAATAATCATTCGGTCATTTAGAAAGACAGGATAAACATAATCAATTTCATTTCGAGCTACAATCACTCCATCCTCGTTCCAATTCCAAATGCGCGCTACGCGATCTTTGAAATAAGCCATACGTGCTTGTTCGAAATAGCTAAAATACACGGCATTGTTAACATGCCCCATTGCATCAATGTCAGCAAATCTGATTTCTACACTCGCTTCGTAAACTGCTTTCCCTTCTGGCTCTTCCATGTTATGTGATTAGAGCGCAAAGATAATTCCGACCGCTTATTCTATTTAGAAAAAACTTGATAACCGTAAGGGGCTAATGCGCGCTGATTTCTGGAATACAATGAAAACGTTTCGCTGTTGAAAATACTTCTGAAATCACCATCAGGAATCTCATCGGTAAAATTGAATACCTGCGGCTTATCAGAGAAATTAAGCAAGACAACAACTTGACGATCGCCATTTGTACGAACGTAAGCATAAAGAACATCGTCGTTGGAGGTTTTCATCTTCTTGAAATTGCCACCAAACTCTCCGTTCCAAAGCGCAGGATTCTCGTGATGAACAGCCAACAATCGTTTGTAAAAGTCACTATTTACATAGTTATTAAAGTAAGCGGTATCCTTATCGAAAAACCTCAAACGTTTTGCATTTCCTTTCGCGTCAACCTCACCACCTTCTTGCGATGTATAAACCAACGGCATTCCTTGAAGTGTGAATGATAACACATCGAAAAGTCTGCGCTTCACACCGTAACGTTCGCCACCAGTGCCGTTCCAAGTATTCTCATCGTGGTTCGTTGTGAATCCCATGCGATAAGCACTCTTTTGGAAAGCAGTATCAGACTTCGCCATATAATCATCGAACGCATACAAAGACTTTTCTCCCTTCGCAACGGCATTCATAATCCCCATCAATTCCCAGCTATAAGACATATCGAAAGCTTTCAAATGATGATCTTTCTGTTCAGCTTCTGCCAACATAAAAACCGGCTTAATCGCGTCCAATGCTGCACGTGCATCGTTCCAAAATTCAGTTGGAACATTCATAGCCACATCACAACGATACCCATCAATTCCGCAATCTCTCACCCAATACTCCATCGCACGAATCATTTCCTGGCGGAGCTCTTGATGGTCGGCGGTTAAATCAGCGACATCTGACCAATCCGGAACAGGAGGAACGATGTTGCCATTCGCATCATGTGTGTACCAATCTGGATGCTGCAATACCCATGGATGATCCCATGCAGTATGGTTAGCAACCCAATCAAGAATAACGTACATGCCTAATTCATGAGCCTTGTTTACAAGTCGCTTGAAATCCTCTGTCGTTCCAAACTCTGGATTCACACCCGTGTAATTCTTAACACTGTAATAGCTTCCTAAACTACCTTTTCTATTCAGTTGTCCAATAGGATTAATCGGCATTAACCAAAGAATATCAACTCCCAAAGAATCTATGCGAGGTAAATCTTTCTCCAATGCAGCGAAAGTTCCTGCAGCAGTATGCTGACGAACATTCACCTCATATATTGTCGCGTTCTTCGACCAACTTGGATGACGAACCACCTTGGTTTCAGAATACCCCACTTGCTTGGCTTCTGAGGTATAATCTTGATTTTTAGTAACGCCGCAGCTAACTAAAGCCAAGGACAATAAAACGAATAAATTATTTTTCATGTTGAAGGAAATACTTAGTGTCAAATATACACGAAGCACTCCTAATTTGAACGAAGAATTTTCCACAAACGAATAGAACCATCGTCACTGGCGGAAAGAAGAAGTCCGTTCTTTAAAAAATGTAACGCATTAACACTTCTTTTGTGGGATGCACTACACATAAAATCCAATGTCTCTGAATCCCAAACTTTTATTTCTTTGTCACGGCTTCCTGTGACAAACACATGTTTTTTCGGATGAAATGCTATTGCGTATACATTGGCCTTGTGCGCTGTGAAGTTTACCACTGGAGCATAACCCTTTTTTGTATTCCAAAGGTGAATTTCGCCGTCTCGCCCTCCCGTCAATAAGACACTTTTCTTTGGATGAAACGCGCAAGAAGCAACACCCAATTCATTCACTTTTCTTTTTTCGATTGAATTGAAAAACACCGGATCTACAATTTCCATTTCCCCATTTGAAAAAGGGAAAGCCAACACCGGTTCTAAAGAACTTATCGCAAATCGACGAATCTTGCAGTCGCAAAGCGGAATAGTTCTGGAATAAGCGGCATCATTTCTATTCCACTCAATTACGTTTCCATCCGCACCCACTGAAATAACCTTGTCCTCTAAAATTTTTATATCGAAAACTCCACCAGGATGAACATTGTAATTCTTAATTTCTTTTTTCTGCTCTGTATCAACTACACTCAATGTATTTTGCTGACAACCTATCCAAAGAAATTTCGTGGTCTCATCAAAAAGCAAAGAAAAAACAGCGCCGTCGGTTTTCACTTTCATTTCTGAAGACACTCCGTATTCAGTATTCCATTCGGAAACCAAACCGTTTGCTGATGCCGTAAAAAACGAATCGGCGTGGGTCCCATCTGTGATGGCGTATAACGGCGCTTTCATATCCCCGAACGAATCGAGTAGTTCCAACTTCATGTTGCTAATGTAAAATAAAAAAGGGGCCGAAGCCCCTTTTTAAATTAAGTCAAAAGCGTATTGAATCAATATCCTTGACGGAAACCACCTTCTCTACGGTTAGAGGTACGTGGACGGTCTTCAGCTTCTTTAACGTTGATCTTGCGACCTTTCATTTCAGCTTGGTCTCAAGCGTCAATTGCATTGCGCGCTTCAGCATCATCTGACATTTCAACAAAACCAAAACCGCGTGAACGACCGGTATCACGGTCAGTAATCACTTTAGCAGAAGCTACTTCACCGTATTGAGTGAAAATTGCTTGGAGCTCATCGCTCGTTAGACTGTAGTTCAGTCCAGAAACAAAAATGTTCATAAAAAAAATAAAGTTAATTAATGCTTACCTCTCACCTGGACTGTCAATTCGAAAAACTTCAAGAACAAATAAATCAGTATGCTGTAACAAAGATAGACGAATTTTCGAGACTTGCAAGAAAACCTTCACTTTTCTTAATCAAGTACATTTATTTCTACTTCATGTCCAGCATGCGAAC
>JBJOPP010000258.1:0-3920 GCA_046050685.1 Bacteroidota bacterium | reverse complement strand
AACGCTTGGCGAAATTCTTCAATGTCTGCATCTATGGCCTTACCTGGATTTGGTCCGCCAGTGTTGTTCACTAAAATATGAATGTCGCGATCAGCGGTAACTTTTAATATCGCTTCTTTCACTGATTGCGGGTGAGCAAAGTCGGCAACTGCATAAGAGTGACGTTCTGCATTTTCGAGTTGAGAAACCGCATGGATTAATCGCTCTTCACTGCGAGCTATAAGCACTAGTGAAGCGCCTTGCTTTGCTAATTGAGTAGCTGTTGCGAAACCTATTCCTTGGGTTGCTCCGCAAACTACGGCAGTCTTTCCCGTTAAATCTAAATTCATCATTATCTTAAGTCTTCAGGTATAATACAAACCGGAATGGGTTGCATTTTGTGTTGATTCTGCTTGTTTAATTTTTTGTAGATGTCCAAGACCTCTTGTTCGCGTTTGGAAAGCTTTTCACCAGTATCTACATAGTTCATTGCCCATTCTAACTCAGGATAGGAAGCGCCTATTTGATCTTCATCGCTGCGATCGTCTCCAAATAGCCCATCTGTAGGAGCGGCGTTAAGTATTTCTTCATTTACATCTAGCAACTCCGCTAAGAGGTACACTTCGGATTTTGTGAGATCAGCGATAGGTGAGAGGTCTACTCCGCCATCTCCGTATTTTGTAAAAAATCCTACTCCGAAATCTTCAATTTTATTCCCGGTCCCTGCAACAAGATGCCTGTGAATACCGGCAAGATAAAAGAGTGTAGTCATACGCAAGCGCGCGCGCGTGTTGGCCAAGCTCAACTGATATAAATAATCATTGTCAGAATTCGGCAGTGCCTGCACAAGAGTGTCGAACGAAGTAGTTAATTCAACTTGAATACTCGTTACGTTTTCAAAACGATTTTCAAGAAACGCAATGTGCTGCTGTGCGCGAGAGACTTGACTTGGGGCCTGATGAATGGGCATTTCTACCAAAAGGGTAGGCTTATCTGTCATTGCGCAGAGCGTAGAGGTTAAAGCGGAATCAATTCCTCCGCTAACGCCAATAACAAATCCCTTCATTCCGTTGGTTTCACAATAATTGCGAAGCCACTTTACAATATGATCTACAGTTTGTTTTTTTTTCATAAAAAAAATCCCGAACCTCAAAGGTACGGGATTTAAAAAAGAAATTAAGGACTTAGAATAAAATGCCGATATTCAATTCAACATAATTAGGAAGTCCTGATAATTCGAAATATTGCGGAGCGTTTGTAGAGCCATTATCGAACAAAGGAGAGTTGGTACTTTGATCTTTCACAACGCCTGATCCTTTCAATGCATCTGTAAATCCATTTTGGAAAGTTAGTCCTGCCAAGATGCTCGTGTTTCCTGAAAGGTTATATTCAATACCTGCTGCAAAAATCAAATTAGAAGAGAAGATATTCACTTCATTTTTAATGTCTTTTGGTGCACTCATGCTTGAGCTTACGCGATTCGACTTTTCCCATTCAAGTGTGTTTTTGTTTTGGTAGTAGAGGTAATCAATGTTATCAGAACTTAGCGCCTTCAAATTCATGTTTAATCCTAATCCAAATTGTCCCCAGTAAGTGATGTAGCCAATCTCGTTGGTTTTCATTTTGAAGGTTAATGGAATTTGCAAATACTGAAGACGTAAATCCCTCTCGATTAATCCCACTTGCTTCATATCGAATATCTCTCTTCCCGCTGCATCGAAATCATCTCCGGTATACTGGGCGAAGTATGAGTATTTACCGCCTGTGTTGTTAATGTTGAATCCAGTGCCGATAGCGTAATTCTCTGCAAAGAAAATGTCGAAGTTCAAACCGTATCCGAATTGAAGTGACTTGTCGCCTACGTTCATGTTTCCGTCGTCGCTCGCTAACCAAGAAACGTTTGGAGAAACTTTAAATCCCAAACGGTACTTGCTGGTTGCAGTTTTTGTGGCCTGTGCAAATGACAAGGTTGTCAATAAGCTGAACAGAATTAAGGTGTTTATTTTTTTCATATGAAGGTCTTTTTTAATGACTTTTGCAAATAACTATGCCAAAGCTAACGAATTCCCCTCTTCTAGTATTGTCTATTTTGTTGACAATGCTCTGTTATTCATGCGGAGAGTCTGACAAGCACAAGGATATTGATGTGGACACGGAAGGTAAATCGATGAATCCGCTGAGGTTTGATCAAGATTTTTTCAATGCCGATTGGAACAATCAGCAGCAGGTTTCAGAATTGAAATCGAAATATGGAAATTTCTTTTGTCTATACGTGGAGCGAATCCTGAATGCGGGTCCTTGCGATAGCATTTCCACATTAAAGATGATACAAGGATTTGTTTCGCATCCAGACTTTCAAGATTTGAAGACTGAAATAGAGAAGAATTATCCGCAAGAACGTTTGGATTCTCTTCATGAAAAAATATTGGAGTCTTCATTGCGCATGCAAACTCTTATTCCAAATATGAGACTGCCTCAATTGATTTGGATAAATTCAGGATTCAATATTGGTGCTTACAGCACAGACGAATATTTAGCTGTTGGATTGGATTTTTACTTGGGGAAGGAAAATCGTATCACGAAGTCTGTCCCTTTTCCACAATATCAGAAAGACGATATGAATCGCGGCCAGGTTGTGCCGAATGCGATTAAGAATTTGGCGTACTATTATTTGTTGAAATCAGATACAATTCAACATGAAAATGACATGTTGTCTGAAATGATATTTCATGGGAAGGCTCATTACCTTACATGGTTGGCTTTCGAGGAAATTCATGATTCAACGCTTATGGCTTGGACCAGCAAAGAGTATACTTGGACGCAAGGACATCAATTGAATGTGTGGAAGGAAATAGCGCGACAAGAAGTGCTCTTTTCTAAGAACAGAGTGGAGGTTCAACGCTGGTTTGAATACGCACCTTTTACAAATGCCGAGAATGTTCCTCAGGAAAGTGCTCCGCAGTTGGGAGTGTTTATGGGATTTCAGATGGTAAAGAGTTATATGGAAAAACATCCTGAGATTGCAGTGGATCGATTGCTGAAAGAAGACAACGCACAAAAAATATTACAAGCATACAAACCGAACTTATGAAGAAGTCAACCATTTCAATAGAAGTAGAATTAGACGAGAACAATGTGCCAGAGACCATTCAATGGGAGGCACCTGAATTGGGAAAAAAGGCAGAGTGTAAAGCCATGATTCTATCTGTGTGGGACAAGGCAGAAGCGAATACCATGCGTATAGATTTATGGACGAAAGAGATGCAAGTGGAAGAAATGACTTTCTTCGTTCACCAAACGTTACTTACGCTTTCAGACAGTTTTGAAAAGGCTACGGGTGATGCTCGAATGGCAGCAACCATGCGGGATTTCTGTGACTACTACGCCGAGAAGATGAAGATTAATCCTCCGCTATAATTAGAAATCTTTGGCGAATTCTTTTTGCCACGCTGCAATTTGTTCTTGTATTTCAACGCGACCCATGCGCTCCACTGCTGCGGTAAAGAAGTATTGCGGTAGTTCTTCCCATGTCTTTTTTATCTCTTCGGAAAAGGCGTCGAAACGAATTGTTTTCTGAAGTTCTGTTAGTTTTTCGCATTTCGTGAAAGCAATGCAAAACGGAAGACCTTGCTCACCCATCCACTGCATGAATTCAAGATCTATTTTTTGAGGTGGAATGCGGAAATCGAGAAGTACAAAGGTGCAAATCAGATTGTCGCGTTGGTCGAGGTAATTGCGGATAAAGCTGCCCCATTTGTTTCGTTCCGTCTTAGAGGTTTTTGCATAACCATATCCAGGAAGATCGACCAAGTACCAAGGATTCTTCTCTTCATTAATAAGGAAGTGATTAATGGTCTGGGTTTTCCCTGGGCTTGACGAAGTTTTGGCAAGTCCCTTTTTGTTCACCAGCATGTTTATGAGTGAACTCTTTCCCACATTCG
>JBJOPP010000257.1:0-2725 GCA_046050685.1 Bacteroidota bacterium | reverse complement strand
ATTTCTTTTTTATCTGTTGAAGAAGAATATACCGCGGGAATGTTTTCACGCGAAGCAAGGGTCAAGATTCAAGAGTTGTTTCAAGCAAATGAAGTTGTAGTCGTTGTTGGTGGAAGCATGCTTTATATGGACGCCTTGCTATACGGACTCGATGAATTACCGGGCGATAAAGAAATCAGAAACACCCTGAATCATAGGTGTGAATTAGAGGGTCTTTCTGTTTTAGTTGAAGAGCTTAAAGCAAAGGACTCGGATTTCGCCTCGCGTGTAGATTTAGAAAATGCACATCGCGTTATTCGAGCGCTTGAGGTTATTCAAATCACAGGTAAATCATTCACGGAATTACGCACACAGTCTAGCGATGCGATTGATGCTAAAATTATTCACGTTTTCTTGTCAGGTGATCGCGAATGGGTTTATAACCGAATAAACGTTCGGGTGGATAAAATGGTTGAAGATGGACTTTTTAAGGAAGTTGAAGAACTTCTTCCATTGCGAAATCTGCATGCGTTGAACACGGTTGGCTATAAAGAGGTTTTTACTCATCTCTATGGCAATTGTACAAAAGAAGAAGCCATAGCGGAGGTAAAGAAGAATACTCGAAATTACGCTAAGCGACAAATGACTTGGTATCGCAATAAATCACATGTCCGTCAGTTCGATGTTCAAATGGGCGATGTTTCAGCAGAGATTATTTCTTTGCTTTCGAACTAAATGCCTTCGTCTTCTTTAATTCAAGTTTAAGAATTAATTTGGAGCTGTATCGCTTCCAGGCAGGCGTTCCAATGTCTTTCACGCGTTCAATTCCAGCAATAATTTCATCATACAATTCGGGGTAGGATTTCGCTGCACGCAAGACCCATTGCAACGCTTGGTGCCTCTCTGCTGTTTCCACATCGAACGAACTCAGCGTGCAGAAGGCTCTTTCGAGCATTCTTCCGTCTTGCTCTTCCGTAAGTTCAAGATTGTATAAAATGCCAAAAGACTCTCTGCGCACAGAAGAGTCTTTTGAGTGTGTAACCAAGTCATACAAATAATCTCGATAAGGCTGGACCACCGAAGCCTTCTTCTGCGAAAGATGATCGAGAATCCAAACGCCTTTGCGCTGCTGTGTTTGCGTTAATTCGTTGAATTCAGAAATAAATTGCTTTATTTCATTTGGCTTCGAATTCCACATTTCCACATAAACATCTACTTCATTGCGAAGCATGCCCGTGCGTAAATAGTCGAAGTAACTCAACGTTTATTTGTGAGGAGTATTAACGTCGTCGTATTCGGTTTCTTGGAACTTGTTCGTTTCAACTTTTTCACCTTTGTACAGATTCTCCAAAAGTTCATCGAGTTGTTCTGCACCCAAAGACTTCGCAATAATCTTCATGTCTTTATCCATAAGGAAAACTTTCGGTGTGCTTGTAACATCCCAAGTTGTGCGGTAATTCAAACTCTTCAGTGTAGTCACACCGCTATAGATTAATTCAGTAGCTTTTTCCTGTTTCATAATGTCAGGTGTGTCGCTTACATTAATCCAATCGAGCTTATGCTCGTTAATGAACTCTACCCATTTATTGTTTTCGTAATCGTTTCCGATAGCATAAACAACGAACCCTCTGTCTTTGTATTTGTGATACAAATCGAGTAGAAGAGGCACTTCTTTTTTGCAATGACCACATGAACTTTCCCAAACAACCATTAGCGTGTATTCTCCGCGAGATTTGTACATGGAAACCCAATTCTTTTCAGATGTGTCTGGAAGAATAATGTCAGGTGCCTTTTCACCACAACGGCAATCTCTCTTCTTGTCGGCCGCTTCTTTCATTTCTTTCAATTTGTCTTCCTTCACCCAATTACACAATCCTTTAGCGTAATAATTGTCAATCATGAAAACGAATAGTTCGTCCATACACATGATTTTGGAAGTCTCACCCGTGTACGTTGCGAAGTGGGTAATGTATTTGAATGACTCTTCGTTACCCGCTGTAGCTGCAATAATCTTTTGTACTTCGTTACAAACGGTATCCGGAATTTGTGGAAGTGTTTTCGTGATGAAGTCTTCAACTAATTTGTGGAATGCACCATCGCGAACCATACGCGGATCTTTTAAATCGCAACGATCCCAATAGTGATGACGATACCAGTAGTATTGCCATTCTTGCTTTTTGTCATCTGCAATTTCTGCTGGAGCGTTTGGAATATCTTCTTCCATACCCATACGCAAGAATTTTGCGAAAAGGGAAGTGCTGTTGTTTTTTATTAATTCTTTTTGGTAGTTAATTACCTCTGCATTCAACTTGGTAAGTTCTTCAATGCATGGTTTTTTATCGGCTTCAGACTTTAATGAGTCGTTAATGCAATTGTCTATTGGAATGCGAACATTTCTTTTTCCGTTGATGTATCGAATATATTCGAAGAACAATTTGTTTTCCTTGGATTGAATCACATCAATTTTTGAAAGGTCAGCATCGGCAGAGCAATTAAGTGTGATTTGTTCGTCTGAAGCGATAAAGTCGAAATAACGAGGACCAGGCATTACTAACGCGTATTTCCCGCATTCATTGAACGGTTTGCCTGCAAACTCGTAGTTCCCTTTGGCATCTACATGACACGTATCGTTGTAGTAAAGTTTATTGCCGTAGTAATTGGCTAAATAAATATCTACATTTTGAAGTCCTTCAATATGACCTTTAATTGAATAAGGAAGTTTGGCTTTGTTAGTTTGTGCGCTAGC
>JBJOPP010000256.1:0-6975 GCA_046050685.1 Bacteroidota bacterium | reverse complement strand
TTGTAATCGCGGCTTCGAATGTCATATCATATCCGAATATGGCACCCGCTTCCGCAAATGCCTGTCCTGTTTTATAGAGTCGTTCATCAACGCGCCCACGTTTGCATTGAGAAATATTTATGATAGCAACACCACGCTCGATGGCCTTTCTGAACACATTTAAAAAGTCCTCATTTCGAGGAACGTTTCCCGCTCCGAAAGATTCTATAATACAAACTTTCATGTTCGGACGCGCCAAGGCGTATTCAATGGAAGAAGGTAAAATGCCCGGGTATAGTTTCAACACGCCAACACCTTCTGTCATTTCCGTTGTAAATGACAATGGCTTCTTCGATCTGAAAAGTGACTGTTCGTTGAAAATTATATGGGTACCAATGGTTGCTAAATTGCCATAATTTGGCGAATCGAAAGCATCAAATATCTCTGTATTGGCTTTCCAACTTCGGTTGCCTCGCATTAAGCGTTCGCCAAAACAAATGGCCACTTCCTGCACCAAAGGCTCGTTATTTTTTCTTGTGGAAGCAATTTCAATGGCGGTAATAAAATTCTCTCTTCCGTCTGTTCTAAGCCTGCCCAATGGCAATTGTGAACCTGTTAGAATGATTGGCTTTTTCAGACCTTGAATCATGAAGCTCAATGCTGAAGCCGTATAAGCCATGGTATCTGTTCCATGAAGAATGACAAAACCATCAAATGCGGAATAATTCAACTCAATAATTTCCACTAATTCTTTCCATACGGCAGGAGTCAATTCAGCACTATCAATTGGTTTTTTAAGTGAAATACCTTCGTAGTTCACATTCAACCCTTGAATCTCTGGCAAGTACTTGTTTAGATCTTTTAAGTCAAGTGGAATAAGCGTTCCAGTTGCGGGGTCTTCCCACATACCTATGGTTCCGCCAGCGTATAGAATAAGAATGTTTGCATTCATGAAGCCAAGTTAGAGAGAAAATTTATACTTCGAATTGATAATTTTCTATTCGAACTGATTAGATTTGCCACCATTCAAAAAAAAAGTATGGCAACAGAGTTGGAAAAAATTATTTCAGTATCCGGTAAATCTGGATTGTTTAAAGTGGTGTCAGCAGGCAAAGTTGCTGTAGTAGCAGAGTCATTGGTAGACGGAAAACGTCAGCCTATTCTAAGCACACAACGCGTAAGCACATTAGCGGACATTAGCATGTTCACCTATGAGGAAGATGTACCATTGAAGCAGGTTCTTCTGAACATGAAGAATGTTTATGGCGATTCTGAGGGCCCGTCTGCTAATTTAACCGGAACTGCATTGCGTGAAGAATTTAAAAAAGTACTTCCCGATTTCGATGAAGATCGTGTTTACGATAGTGATATCAAAAAATTATTTAACTGGTACGGACTTTTAAAAAGTCGCGATATGCTTGATTTTGAGGCGTCTGAAGAAACAACTTCAGAAGAATCAGAAGAAAACGCATAATTTTTTTTGGA
This sequence comes from Bacteroidota bacterium, assembly GCA_046050685.1. Classification (GTDB taxonomy): domain Bacteria; phylum Bacteroidota; class Bacteroidia; order Flavobacteriales_D; family Sanyastnellaceae; genus CAIZGX01. Next base: position 5,511 of record JBJOPP010000256.1, on the reverse strand, counting down.
GATTCAAATTGCCTTTATATATTTGCACTCCTGAAAACGGAAGGGAGTTTAGCTCAGCTGGTTCAGAGCATCTGCCTTACAAGCAGAGGGTCACTGGTTCGAACCCAGTAATTCCCACTTCAAAAGCCCTCAATAGAGGGCTTTTTTTATTGAATTAAAAAGTTGTACTTTCGTGAAATGCGATTCACGCTTGCCTTAACACTTTTTGTCTTTTCGACTATAACAACATTTGGACAGTTCGTTACAAATGGAAGTGCCTTTTCAACGGGAGGCAATTGTTTCACTCTTACCCCAGCTTTCAATACTCAAAATGGATCTGTTTGGGCCAGCACTCCGATTGACTTAACCCAAAGTTTTGATTTCAATTTTACTATGAGTTTTGGAGCCAGTGACGGAGGAGCCGATGGAAACTGTTTCATTCTTCAGCCAGCGGGAACAAACGTTTTAGGAATTGGTGGTGGTGGAATGGGATTCGAAGGCTTGCCTACTGGATTCGCCGTAGAGTTTGACTCTTATCAGAATTCAAGTCCGAACTTAGACCCTTGGTACGACCACCTCGCATTTTTAAAAAATGGTGTTGTCAATCACGGTACTGCAAACAATCTAGCAGGCCCCGTTCAGGCCAATGCTACCAATCCAAATATTGAAGACAATTTGAGCCATCAAGTGCGCATGGTTTGGGATGCTCCTTCTATGACATTCAGTTGTTATTTCGACTGCACTCTTCGATTGAGTGCGACCATCGATATGGTGAATTCAATATTTTTAGGAAACCCGATGGTTTATTACGGTTTTTCCGGAAGTACGGGAGGTTTGAACAACCTTCAAACCGTTTGTCTGCCCAGTAATGTAAACCCATTAACTCCACCACAACCAACATGCGAAGGTGGCATTTTAACACTTAGCGCACCCTCGAATGCAGCATCAAATATTCAATGGGAACCTGCCGGAATTATTGACAATCCTAACGCTGCTACCATCAACGCTATCATGGTAGCCGATACAACATTTACCATTTCATATTCCGACTTGTGCGGAATTCCCCACCAATATTCGGTTTTAGCTACTACTCTTCCCTACCCTTCAATAACAGTTCCAGCTGACTCAATCGTTTGCGACAACAGCATTATCACTTTAAACGCGCAAGTCTCGGGAACCTATACAAACATGTTGTGGTCATCCCCAACAGGATCATTCATCAGCGGGCAAACCACCACTGCTCCAACTATTTCAGGGGCTGGAGCATATACCTACACAGCTTTTAATGGCAATTGCAGTGTGAATGACATTGTAAATATTACAGAACTTACCTATCCAACAGCAACATGGCCAGACAGCGTGTATTTCTGCGTTGGAGAGAGCATTGTACTTGACCCGATATCAAATGCCAATGCCTTCAGTTGGAATATCGACGGCTCGACTAACCCAACCTTAACCGTTAATTCCGGAGGAAACTATTCGGTATTGCTGTACAACGATTTTTGCGCAACAGCTGAAAGCATCATTGCATTTGAAGTTTCCCCACCCAATTTATATCTTGGACAAGATCAGTTTCTTTGCATCGGAGAAACTGCAACCATTCAATCGAATTTAAATGGACTCTGGAATACAAATGTTATATCGAATCAAATCAATACAACAACATCAGGAACCTACTGGCAAAGTCTTTCAACGTTAGGTTGCCTAAGCTCTGACACCATTAACATTACCTTTCAATTCCCTCCTATCGTTGAATTAGGCAATGACACAACCATATGTGAGGGAACAGTTTTGAATTTAAACGCTGGTGCCCCTGGGACATGGAATACAGGAAATCTAGCAACTATTTTTCCGGTAAGTGCGCCTGGAAACTATAGTGTTGTTGTGAATGACGGCGTTTGTATTTCTCTAGATAGTATTGATATTTTCATGGATTACGCCCCATTGGATGTGCTTCCTGATTCCGTAACACACTGTTCTGACCTGCCGATAACACTTAACGCTGGAGAAAACTTAGCAGAAACGTTCAATTGGAGCACTTCTGAAACAAGTTCTTCCATTATTCCTTCGGTAAGCGGAACCTACACATTGATTGCCACGAATTATTGCGGAACAAGGACTGAGTCTGTTGAAATCATTTATGAAAAATGTGAATTCACGCTTTTCGTCCCGAATAGTTTTACGCCCAACAATGATGGCGTAAACGACGTTTGGTTTCCCGTCTTCGACGAGTTGGATGTGATTGAAATAACCGTTTTTGACAGATGGGGATCAATTATTTTTGAAGGGAATAAAAACCAGTTTTTCTGGACTGGAAATGTACGAGATGGCTCGTATTACGCTCCAAACGGAATATATGCCTACAAGATTTTATATAAATCTCAATTCGGTGACGACGAGATTATCTACGGTCACATTGTCCTTGCTCGTTAGAGAGCAAAAGAATATTTGATTTTTCAGCATATCCTGAATTCTCTTGCGCACTCGATTTGCACTGAGGTACTCTTGCTTTCGTCAACAAGAAAAATGAAAAGTTATTCGATATTCGTATAAGCATTTTCTGAACATGGGATTTTCAATCTTGAAATTTGAAAATAAAAACCATGACGAGTGCCTTACTATCTAAAGACCAGCGAATGAGCATTTTCATTTGGATTGCCTTAGCCGCTGCCTATTTAACCTACAAAGAAATAGCCGCGTTTTACATCCCTACAACTAGCATTGTGCTTCAATATGACAGTCTTTCTGTCAATCATACTGATAGCGCGAACCTTCCAATCAAACAGTACAATTCAACTACTGAATTGAAATCAATTGAAATCAATTCGGCCGACTCCTCTGATTTGCTGCAGTTGAAAATCCCCGGTTATTTAATATCCAAAATTCTCGAATATCGCAAGCAACTTGGAGGATTTTCCTCGAGTTTTCAATTGTTAGAAATCTACCATTTCCCAGAAAATATTTTTGAGCGAATTCACTCACTCATTCAGGTCGACACATCGCTCATTGAACCACTTGGGATAAACTTAAAAACCGAAGAAGAACTTGCGCTTCACCCCTATGTAAGCTATAAAGAAGCCAAAGCCATTCTCTTATTCAGAAAGAACAATGGACTCATTACAAAGCAGGAAGATTTCGATAAAATTATAGCCATTCCCACTGAAACGAAAGAGCGATTAAAGCCTTATCTTGCAAAGGATTTTAAAGCTTATGCAAACACTACAGGAAAGAGTCCGTGAACTCATAATTGACATCCCGAACTTCCCCATAGAAGGAATTGTTTTCAAAGACATTCTGCCTCTATTTCGTCATTCAGACCTCGTCAAAGCATTGGTTTCGGAAATGGCTTCAGAGCTTAAAACACACAACCCAACCGCTTTGGTGGCAATGGAAAGTCGCGGTTTTTTATTGGGTATGCCCTTAGCTTTAGAACTCAACATTCCTTTCATCTGCATTCGCAAAAAAGGAAAACTTCCAGGAGCAGTTTCCGGCATTTCATATGCGCTGGAATATGGCAGCGCTGAAATAGAAATTCAAAAATCAGCACTTACATCCGGCGACAAGGTAATCCTTCACGACGACGTGCTGGCCACCGGTGGGACAGCTAACGCTGCGGCTGAACTCATAAGAGGTACAGGGGCTGAATTGGTTGCCTTTTCATTCCTGATGGAATTAAATTTTCTGAAAGGAAGAGAAATCATTGGTTTGAATAACGCTGCCATACATACTTTTGCACAGTATTAAAAAATAGAATTACTACACCATGAACTTCAAACAAGAAGAAAGCGAAGCAATGATCTCGCAAATGGTACGTGACTTCGCTGAAAAAGAAATCAGACCGAACGTCATGCACTGGGACGAAGAACAAATTTTCCCTAAAGAATTATTCCATAAAATGGGCGAGCTCGGACTTATGGGCGTGCTGGTTCCCTCTGCATATGGTGGGGCTGGATTAGGATACTACGAATACATTTCATGTATTGTTGAAATATCTAGAGTTTGTGGCTCTATTGGATTAAGCGTTGCCGCTCACAATTCACTTTGCACGAACCACATTTTAGAATTTGGTAACGAAGAACAAAAGCAGAAATACCTGCCAAAATTAGCTTCAGGTGAATGGGTCGGTGCTTGGGGATTAACCGAAGCTAATACAGGGTCAGACGCCATGCGCATGAAGTGCACAGCTGTGAAAGATGGCGAATATTGGGTGATTAACGGAACGAAAAATTGGATCACACACGGCATTAGCGGAGAGGTTGCAGTTGTTCTAGTTCGCACAGGAGACCTTCTTGACTCTCACGGAATCACTGCGTTTATTGTTGAAAGAAACACCCCAGGCTTTCGAGGAGGTAAAAAGGAAAATAAATTGGGAATGCGTGCTTCTGAAACCGCTGAATTAATCTTTGAAGACTGCCGCATTCATGAAAGTCAGATTCTGGGAAAAGTTGGCGACGGATTCGTTCAGGCTATGAAAATTTTAGACGGAGGACGCATCAGTATTGGAGCTCTTTCACTAGGTATTGCGAAGGGTGCGTATGATGCGGCCGTTCAATATTCCAAAGAACGAGAGCAGTTTGGAAAGCCTATTTCGCAGTTTCAAGCCATCGCCTTCAAAATAGCAGATATGCGCACCGACATTGAGGCGGCTGAATTGCTTTTACTTCAAGCTGCCCACCTAAAAAACAACAAAAAGAAGCTTACGAAAGAATCTGCTATGGCGAAGTATTATGCTTCTGAAGTAGCTGTGCGCGTGGCAACTGAAGCCGTTCAAATTTTCGGCGGATATGGCTACACGAAAGACTTTCCGGTAGAAAAGTTTTACCGAGATTCAAAGCTTTGTACCATCGGTGAAGGAACCTCTGAAATACAAAAATTAGTAATTTCTAGAGAAATTCTTAAATAAGATTTGGAGAATCGAAAAAGTTCATTACTTTTGTCGCCCAATTAAAGAAACAGAGAAGACATGTTAATTATTCCAGTAAAAGAAGGCGAAAGCATCGACAAGGCACTTAAGAAGTTCAAAAAGAAATTTGAAAGAACTGGTGTTGTTAAAGAATTGCGTGCTCGTCAACAATTCACTAAGAAAAGTGTTCGTCGTCGCGACGAGATAAAGCATGCTGTTTACATTGCTGCAATGAAGCGTGAAGAGAATTCTTAATTGAATTAAACAATATTTATGAAAGGTCTTGGGTTATCCCAAGACCTTTTTTATTTTCACCAAGTGAACACCACTCCATTCTTCGAATATCTGATCAGCGAAAAGCGTTCTTCCGTTCACACGGTTTCCGCATACAAAAGCGATATTCATCAATTCGAAGAATTCATGTTGACTCAATTTGAGATTTCAGATATTACTAGCGTCGGCACAATACACATTCGCAGTTGGATTAGCGAACTCATGATTCAAGAAATTTCAGAGCGAAGCATTCACAGAAAGCTATCATCCTTGAATGCATGGTTTCGCTTTCTTATGAAGAGAAAAGAAATTCAAATCAACCCCGCAAAGGGCGTAACTAAACCCAAGCGCCCTAT
>JBJOPP010000255.1:0-4961 GCA_046050685.1 Bacteroidota bacterium | reverse complement strand
GATGCGAAGCGTCCTTGGTTTAGTTACCACGAAGTGCTTACCGAATCACTTGCAAACGTTGTGGGAGCCAAGAATTCAGAAGTTGTGGCAATGAATCAGCTTACGGTGAATTTGCATTTGTTGCTGATTAGTTTTTATCGTCCTTCAGGAAAGCGAAATAAGATTTTATTCGAACATAAACCTTTTCCTTCCGATCGTTATGCCTTCGAATCACAAGCGAAGTTGCACGGATTAAATCCAGATGATGTGTTGGTTGAAATGCAGCCACGTGAAGGCGAGGTGCTGTTGCGTGAGGAAGATATTTTGGAGAAGATTAACGAATTGGGAGATGAGCTTGCAGTGATTTGTTTCGGTGCAGTTAATTATTTCAGCGGACAGTATTTTAATTGTGAATCGTTGGCGAAGGCTGGACACGCAGTTGGAGCTATGGTTGGATTAGACCTTGCGCACGCTGCTGGAAACATTGATTTGAAATTGCACGATTGGGATATTGATTTCGCTTGCTGGTGCAGTTATAAATATTTGAATAGCGGTCCTGGTGGAGTTTCGGGAGCCTATGTTCACGAACGTTATCATGGCGCAGAAGTTTTGCGTTTAGCCGGATGGTGGGGAAACAAGGCAGAGACAAGATTTTTAATGAAGAAAAATTTCGACCCGACGAATTCTGCAGAGGCTTGGCAAATGAGCAACGCTCCTGTATTGTCAATGGCTGCACATAGAGCCGCTTTGGATCTTTTCGATAAAACATCTATGTCTGCCCTTCGCTCGAAGTCGAAAGAGTTAACGGCATACTTGGAATTTATTTTTCAAGAATTGAAATCGAAAGGTGTTCCTGTTGAGCAACTCACTTCTCACGACGAAAACGAAAGAGGTTGTCAACTTTCCATACGATTGGAAGGAAGAACCAAAGAATTTGTGGGTGTTCTAGCGAAGGAGGGAGTGGTAGTCGATTGGCGCGAGCCAGATATCATTCGCATGGCGCCTGTTCCCATGTACAATTCATTCCAAGATATCTATGCTTTTGGAAAGGTGATGGAGAAAATTTATGGAGTGAATTAGTTCGAACCGAACAAGACTTTACTCGATTCATAGAGCAGTTTCAAAGCTCCAATAAGCATCACTAGTGCGAATCCGAATTTTACTTTGGCAATAGGTATGTTGTGTGCAAACTTACTTCCGAAAAGTGCTCCTGAAATAAAGCCAGCGCCAATAAGCAGCGCAGCCGTAGTGTTTACATTGCCTTGTTTGTAATAGTGCATGACTGCGAGGAATCCTACTGGCAAAAGAAGAACAGCTAGGCTGGTTCCTTGCGCTTGCAGTTGTGTGTACCCAAGGAAGTAAACGAGGGCTGGGACAATGATTAGCCCGCCACCAACACCGACAAATCCGCTGAGCATTCCCGAGGCCATGCCAATAGCGAGAAGCAAGAAAACAACATATGCAGTAATTTCCATTTTCATAAACTCTGGGTGAAAGTTAGTCTTATTTTTAATTGTTCCACTTCAAACTTCCCTTATTTTTGTTCCACATAAATTGAAAACAATGAATTTTCCAGCTGAATTAAAGTACACGAAAGACCACGAGTGGGTTCGCATTGAAGGCGATATTGCTACTGTTGGCGTTACAGATTTCGCGCAAAGCGAATTAGGTGATATCGTTTTTGTTGAAATTGAAACTCAAGGTGAAAGTCTTGAAGAACATGCAATCTTCGGAACGGTTGAAGCGGTTAAGACCGTGAGTGATTTGTTCATGCCAGTTTCAGGAACTGTGATTGAAGTGAATGCTGGATTAGAAGCTGATCCTGCTCACGTAAACAACGATCCATACGGAGCCGGTTGGATGATCAAAGTAAAATTATCGGAAGGAGCAGATTTAAGCTCATTGATGGACGCTGCTGCATATGAAGCAATGGTTGGTTAATCTTCCAAAAAAATATTGGACAACTGCTCACATTTTGTGGGCAGTTGTTGTTTTCGGCCTACACGCCATGTCAAGCAAGTCATTTCCGAAAATTACTTTTTGGGAACATTTAGGTCCAGATAAAATAGTTCACGCGTTTATGTTTTTTGTCGCGACAGCTATTGCCATTCAATCGGGGTGGAGAAGAGCAAGCGCAGCCATTGTGTGGATAGCCGCTGGCATACTCTTAGAATTTTATCAATTTTATTTTACAACCGATCGGTCTTTTGATTGGTTTGATGTTGTGGCTGATTCTTTCGGCGTATTACTTTCTCTTTTCTTCTTTCGAAAGCACATGTTGAATTGAAGATAGAATTTGTCTTTTTTTATCTTCAATTTCTCCTGATAGAACAATGAAGTTCGAATGTGATTGAATCAGCTCGGTTTTGTATTTTTCAAAAAGCCTTTGCCTTTCGATCTCATCAGGCGCACTTCGAAGCGGATCATTTTCCCATTCCACATCAGGAGCACATAAAAAATGAATGTCCATTGAATTGGTATTCGTCAACGCAAGTTCAGGTAATTTCAAATTGAAAACTTCGACATTCCATATTCGAAGAACGAAAATATCTGTGTCGAAAATTTCATGCGAATAGGTTTGAGCTTCTTGGAAAAGTGATTGCTGATGTAAGACTATTTTCAGAAAGTCTTCTGCCGTAGCTCTTGTTATTTGTTGCTCTTCAAGATATTCACGCGCGTACTCATTCACTAAGCGACAATTCGAAAGGTGTTCGCTGAGCCACTTTGAAAAAGTTGTTTTTCCACTTGATTCCGGTCCGGTGAATGCAATGCGCATTGGATACTTTGTTGTTTCTTTGCAAAGATGTCAAATACTGAGAGACTATCTTCAAAAATTAAGCAACGCGATTTCAAGTTGAATGCGTTGTTGGAATTAACAGAAGCTATTAATGCAAATAGTTCTGAAGAGGATTTAATTTTTCAATTTCAGAATACCGTTCAAACTCATTTGGGAATTGAGAAACTTGCTCTCTTTGTGAAGCGCGATGATTGGGAATGTTTGCTTCAATACGGAGATATAAATATTGCCGAGTTTGCAATTCCGAACGATGAGTTTTTTCTCTCAAATAAAGACATCGCACTTTCCGAAGATTCTACACACGAATCATTCGATGTTGTAATTCCTGTTCTGCACAACAACAGACCTTTGGCTCTTGCGCTAGCGGGAGACAACGAGGAAAATGCTCGTGGTATGAGCGCCACTGTTAAGCATATGCGTTTCCTCCAAACGCTAACCTCTGTTTTAAGTGTAGCACTTGAAAATAAGCGTTTGCTTACAAATTTGGTACAGCAGGAAAGGTTGAAGAAAGAGTTGGAATTGGCGGCAGAAATGCAGCAATTGTTGTTGCCGAGTCAGTTTCCTGACAATCCTTTTTGGTGTGTTCAAGGTATTTACAGAGCGCACCAACAAGTTGGAGGTGATTATTACGATGTGTTTCAAATTGCAGAGCACGAGTGGGTGTTTTGTTTAGGTGATGTTTCAGGAAAAGGAATGCCTGCGGCTTTCTTGATGTCGAACTTTCAAGCGTATGTTCGGAATGCCTTCGAAGAGAAACGTCCAGATTTAATTCAACTTGCTCATAAGCTGAATAAGCGTGTTTGGGACGCCGTTCAAGGCGAAAAATTCATCACGTTTTTTCTAGGCATTTACAACTCGAAGAATCAGGAAATAGAATATGTAAACTGTGGCCATAATGCTCCAGTCTTCAAATCGAATGAAACAATAACGCATCTAAAAGCTGCCGCTATTGGTTTGGGAATGTTGCCTGAACTTCCAAAAGTATCTGTCGGTTTAATTCAAATTAATTCGGGCGACATCCTACTCGGGTATACCGATGGCCTGGTTGAAGTGAATAATACAGCAGGTGATTATTTTGAAATTGAGGGAATTGAAAACAATCTCTCAGGAACACATGCGAAAGATGTTTGTATCAACGTAGAAAGAGCTGCGAATGATTTTCGTGGTGAATGCTTGTACAACGACGACGTTGCTATTCTTGCAATGCTTTGGAAGTAACAGCTTCTTCTTTTTTTCTTAAGTGAAATAAGTCCATCGCGACTAAAATTCCAATGAATCCCCAGAACGGTACAGATGCCTTGTCGGTGTCTAAATAATTGTTGAGTGTGCCATGGACGAAATAGGTGAGAAGGCCCAGGAATACGCTTAGAATAATTATTTTATGTTCCTTGTCCTTCGCGGTATAAAACAATTTGAAACTAAGTATAACGGTGTAAATGAAAATGGAAAGAAAGAGAAGCATTCCGGGAACACCTTGCTCTGCTAAAGGACCTAGATATTCGCTATGGGCATTTCCACCATCGCCATTATTTGTGCTAATGATGGTTCTGTCTTTGGCCTGCTGGAAGGGTGCGTAAACGAACTGATAGGTTCCCGGTCCCCAGCCCATAATAGGTCGTCTTCGGAACATCTCCATAGCACAATTCCATCGGTTCAATCGCTCTAAATTTGAAGCGTCAGACGATACATTCGATATAGAAGAAACGTGTTCGTCAAGTTTATCACTGCTCTCTTGCTTGTTCTGTCCCAACTCTTGTTGAATGTTATTCCAAGAAAAAAGCAAGATAGCACCGCCAAGGAGTGAACCGTATAAAATATATTTAAGGGGAACACGCAGAAGCATAAGCACGCACAACGCAGCGGCTACGACAACAGAGACCCATGCAGCGCGAGTGTATGACAGAATAAGTCCAATGGTTAAAATGAGTAGAACCGCGTAAATTAAGAAGGTGATTAATGGACTTTTTTTCTTCACAAAGAGCAATCCCACGCTTATTGGAAAGAACATAGCCAAAACAGCACCATAGCTTGTGTGATCTTTGAACAGAGGTTCCATAACCCAGTGCGCACTCTCCTTGTCGAAATTGAATTGCGCGTGTCTTGAAACGGTGTAGATGATAACCAAGCAAAGAGGCGCTAAATAATAAGCGAAGAATTTTTTTATGTTTGAAAAGTCCTGAAAAAG
>JBJOPP010000254.1:0-2935 GCA_046050685.1 Bacteroidota bacterium | reverse complement strand
CTAATTTCCCATTTGCGAACGGTTTCGCCGCTGTTCTTCAATTCAATTGTAACTTCTTCAGAGAATTTCTTTCCGTCTTTTTCGGCAGTTACTTTATACGTTTTTCCACCTTGAACATTCAAACGACAGTATCCTGCTTTGTCTGTTTCTCCGGTTTGAATCTCACCTGAATCTAAATCTTCCACTTGAACATTTACACCCTTGAATGCTTTTCCGTTTACATCTAAAACAATTGCAATCAATTGCGCATAAACGCTTTTCTCATACCCCTCACTCATCACAGAATAGCGAGAAACATCTACCTTGTAGATATCGCGATCGCCATATGAATCGGCATATTCAGCGGCAATGTACATGGTCTTGTTGTCAGAGGTTAATGAGAACGTAGACTCTTCGTTCACCGTGTTAATCGGGTAGCCCAAGTTGATTGGTTTCGACCACACACCATTCACCAATTCTGTTTTAAATACATCGTAGCTTCCCATTCCTAAATGTCCTGCTGAAGCGAAGAACAATGTTTTTCCATTCGGATGAATGAATACAAATTTCTCGTCGTAAGGCGTGTTAATTACCGGGCCCATGTTCTTCGGTTTTCCCCAAGAAGAACCACTCTTTTCTGAAACATAAATATCTCCGCGCCCCATTCCATCCATGCGCTCACTTATGAAATATAATTTCTTTCCATCGGCAGTTTGAGAGACACTTCCTTCAAAAAAGCTCGTGTTAATTGACTTAGGCAAGCGCTCTGCCTCACGCCACTTTACTTCGCCTTTTTTCGAGAAGAAAATATCTCCTGCATTGTCTCCATCGTTTTTGTAAACGTAAATCATTGATCCGTCTGGAACAATGCTCAACACGGCATCGTGATAGAAGGTATTCACCGCACCAGGAAGCTTCTCACAATCGCCCCACTCTCCTGTTACAGAATCCTTCTCTGTGAAATAAATATCCTCGTAGAATTTGAAGTCGCCCTTTTCATCGATGTTCTTACCCATACGATCTGGCGGAGAGGTGGTGTTATCGCGGCGAGAAGTGAAATACAAAAATCTACCGTTTGCAGTGATACTTGGCGCATACTCTTCCAAACGCGTGTTTATTGCACCACCCAAATTGGTAATGGTAACATCTACCGGCTTCTCCATTTTGCGTTTTGCGAACTCACACTCGCGAATGAATTTGTTTGCTTCGTCGGCTTCGTAAGACTTCGCCTTTTCCAATTTCAAGTATGCTTGATATTCAGAAATTGCACGATCTAATTCTCCGGTTCTGTGATAACACTTCGCGTAGAACAACGTCAACTCCTTCGTTGGAACACCCTTCTTAATTTTAACAGCCTTGTCCAGTGACTTAAATGCATCTGGATATTTTTTCAGGTTGTAATAACACTCTGCCTCGCCCAATTGCGCTTTGTAGTTCATTGGGTCATTCGCTAGTACTTCACGATAGATTGTAATGGCTCCACGCATATTCCCTTTGATATACTCGTGCTCTGCACTTAACATCTTCGCAGCATTCGCTGCCACGTCTACATCGCCTGTAATGGTCGAATCTGATTGCGTGTATGCCGTCATCGCAGTGAACAGCACCAACATTAATCCAAGAATTTTCTTCATATAAATTTGCATTTTACTCATTCGAAAATAGACATTCACCCTTTAAGATTTCATTCAAATGAAACGGGTTGTGAACACCTTTCTTACCTTCGTTGTGAAAAACATTTACCATGTCAACAACAGAATCTTCGAGCAATCACAATAACCTAGAAAACAAAAGCATCTCTGAATTATTGTTTGGGATGAACCAAGAAGACCGCTCTGTTCCTGAGGCCGTGGCTGCTTCGCTTCCACAAATTGAAAAATTAATTGCGGAAATCGTTTCGAAAATGAAAGACGGAGGAAGACTCTTTTATATGGGTGCCGGCACCAGCGGAAGGTTGGGTATTGTAGATGCTTCTGAATGTCCGCCTACATTCGGCGTGGACTTCGGAAGAGTAATAGGTCTCATAGCCGGTGGCGACGGAGCCATTCGCAAAGCTGTGGAATTTGCAGAGGACAGTGAAGAACAGGGTTGGAAAGATTTGCAAGCACACGACATAAGCACAAACGATGTGGTGGTTGGAATTGCTGCATCGGGAAGAACACCCTACGTCATTGGTGCGTTGAAGAAATGCAACGAAGAAGGCATTTCAACGGGATGTGTGGTTTGCAACGCTGGATCCGCTGTTGCGGCTGTATCGAAGTTTCCGATTGAAGTGGTGGTGGGTCCTGAATTCGTTACGGGCAGCACGCGCTTGAAAAGCGGTACTGCGCAGAAATTGGTGTTGAACATGCTTACCACCTGCACCTTCATTCAGTTGGGACATGTGAAGGGAAATAAGATGGTTGATATGCAGCTTTCCAACTACAAATTAGTTGATCGCGGAACGCGCATGGTGATGGAAGAAACGGGATTGAATGCAGAAGAAGCGAAAGCACTCTTGTTGAAAGAAGGAAGCGTTAGATTCGCCGTTGATTCATTGAAAAAGTAACATGCACACGTTAGAGCCTTATTATAATTGGAGAGGATTGTATTGCGCTGAGGAAGATGAGCTTTCTCCGTTTTACAATCAGGAGTATTCTGAATTCGAATTCAGCAACAAGATTTACGATTTTTATATTCATCCGCAATGGGACACCATTGGCAGTCAGACGTTGTTTGTGAAATTGCTTTTCACTCATTACGGTGAAGGTTATGCCATTGTTGAATTGATTGGTGAGTGGAACGATTTGTTGTACAACGATATTATGTTTTTGAAGCGCGAGTTCGCCGATCATTTGATTAACGAAGGAATAACGAAATTCATTTTCATTGGTGAAAATGTGTTGAACTTCCACACCAGCGACGATTGCTATTACGAAGAATGGTTTGAAGACGTGAACGACGAAGACGGATGGAT
>JBJOPP010000253.1:0-4832 GCA_046050685.1 Bacteroidota bacterium | reverse complement strand
GAAAATGAACCTTTTGGTTAAGTCGATGTTATGAATTCCTAAAACAACTAATATGCGCCCTCAAGAGTTCACCATTAAGGACCTGGAGAATTTTTCGGGAATCAAAGCTCATACCATTCGTATATGGGAACAGCGTTATGGAATTCTCTCGCCAGACCGCACGGATACGAACATCCGCAAGTACAACGATAAGGATTTAAAATCTTTATTGAATATTAGTTTATTGAACAATTTGGGATATAAAATTTCCAACATTGCTAAACTTTCTGACGATCAAATACGTGAAATAATAAGTAAGCACGCGCATGGAACAAATACGGAAGAGCATTTCCTGCATATTCTGAAGATTTCCATGTTGAACTATGACGAAGAGCTTTTTTCTAATGTCATTGACCCACATGTTACGGAGCACGGATTAGAAAAAACCTTCAGAGTAATTATTATGCCTTTCCTGCAGCAGATTGGATTGCTGTGGCAATCAGACGCTATTTGTCCTGCCCAAGAACATTTCATTAGCGCGTTGATTCGTCAAAAATTATTGTTTCATGTTGAATCGGTAAAAGTACCCCTCGAACCAAACAAGCGTCCAGTTGTGCTTTACCTCCCAGACCTTGAGATTCATGAGTTGTCGCTTTTAATGCTTCATTATATCCTCAAACTTCGCGGTCTTCGCAGTATTCTTTTGAGTCAATCTGTTCCCGCTGATGACTTGAAGCAAGTCGCTCAACGATTGGGAGATGTAGATTTTGTTTCAATATTTACCACACATCCTTCAACAGTTATGATTCCAGACTACCTCAAGCGTCTTACCAGAATGTTTATGGATACAGACTGTCATTTCCACTTTACAGGATACAATCTCAAGGGAATTAAGTCTCCAGACACGCTTTACATCACACTTTACGATAACATCGACAGATTGCTCGAAGGTCTAAAAGGTTGATTTTCATGCGATTCGAATTTTTGTTTAACATTTCGTAAAAAATAATTAAACAAATGTTTGGAGTGAGGAATGTTTTGTTTAATATTTGCACCACAATAATTAAACAAAAAGCAAATGAGCACACTCGAATTCAACTACCTAATCGGTAATCATTCTGGATCGTTAAAGAGCTTCGCATATAATTTTACCAAGAACACAGAGGACGCTGAAGATCTTCTTCAAGACACTTTGTTGAAGGCCATTCGTTACAAGGACAATTTCCAAGACGGAACAAACTTCAAAGGATGGTTATTTACGATCATGCGCAATATCTTCATAAACAACTACAAGCGGAAAAAACTTCAAAAGACTATTAACGATTCTACAGATAATCAGTTCTACTTGAACTACGGTAAGATTTCTGAGGATACTGTTTCTTCAAGAATCAACGAAAAGGATATCAATAAGGCAATTACGCAACTTCCTTACGAATTTAGAACTCCATTTCAACTATTTGTAGACGGTTACCACTACGATGAAATTGCAGATTCAATGGGCATTCCGATGGGAACTGTGAAGTCGAGAATTTTCCACGCTAGAAAGAAGTTAAGCGAAGACTTAGCCCATTTTGCTTAACCGCAATAGGAAGTGTCCGTTTCGGGCTCTTTCCAAGACTTCAACATTCAATTTTACAGATTTTGCCGTTTGAACAGCGGTTTCAAAGTCTACAAACAACCAGGGAAAACATTGCGTTTTCCCTTTGTATTTCAATTCAAACTGAACTTTTCCAAAATATTCCGAATCGAGCATAGGCCAATCGGCTTTTGCGTAGGTTACATCGGTGCTATCGATAAGAATGGCGCCCACCTTACTGAGAAACCCCTTCAATTTTCTGAACATCGTCTTCAATTCCACTGGTGATTCTGCTAGTCCCATTCCGTTCATGAGTACCAGAACTGTATCGAAGTTCTTCAAATTCAAATTTCTCCAATCTTCGTTGACAATATTCTGAACTCCTCTTGCTTGAGCAACTTTGGCGCTTTTCTTTGAAATTTCCACCGCTGTAACATCGAGTCCTTTGCCTTGAAGATAGAGTGCATGGCAACCCGCTCCGCAGCCTAAATCGAGAACTTTCCCTCTACTTTCCTTCAAAGCGATTTTTTCATACTTCAGCATCTTTTTGTAATGCCGAAAAAAAACACTCGGAAACATCTCCGGTTCCTCATTTTTATTGATGAAAACGCGAACGGGCGTATCGTCTTTACGAAGAAAATAAGATTCAATTGCTGAACCGAGAATATCGTGCGCCATTCAACAAATATAGACTCATTAAAAATAATGTGTGCGGCAACCAATTACGTAACTTTGTAGTCTTGTAGATGTCAAAACCTTATCATGACTAAAAAGTTATTTTTTATAATCTCCCTTGTGTGCTCGGCAAGTGCCGCTAGTGCTCAACTTCAAATGCAAACTTTAACCATTCAGCAATACGTTCAAGACGTTTTGCTAGGAAGCGGAGTTGCTGCAACTAACATCTCATATACAGGCTGCCCGCAGCAAATTGGATATATCACTGGAGGAAACTCTATAGGACTTTCGATAGACGGAGGTATTGCCCTTTCTTCAGAAGCCGTTGAAACAATTGTTGATCCAGCGTCGACCGCTTTCTTGGACGGAACGTGCGAAGTTTCAGGTGACGCAGCTCTTTTATCCATTGCAAATTCAGTTCCACCGCTTATCGGTCAAACATTTTCAGTTGGAAGTGTGAACGACGTTGCTATTCTTGAATTTGATTTCGTTCCAACCGGAGACACTTTACGATTCAATTACATTTTCGGAAGTGATGAATACCTAACATGGGTTAACTCATCTTACAACGACATTTTCGCGTTCTTGCTTTCAGGTCCTGGATTAACCGGTCCGTACGCTGCTCCAGCAGGATTTCCTGGAGGAGCCGTGAACATTGCACAATTGCCTAACACGACACCACCACTTCCTATTACCATTAGCTCTGTAAACAATGTTCTGAACAGTTCATACTATGTAGACAATCAACCGAATGTTGGGATTTACTTGAACGGATATACCGTAACATTGGAGGCTTGGTCGCTTGTTCAATGCGGAGAGACCTATCACATTAAATTAGCCATTGCTGACGGAAGTGATACAGCATTGGAATCCGCCGTTATTCTTGAAGAAGGTTCTTTCTCCAGTAACGCTGTTGTTGATGTTGACTTATCATTGAATGCCGGTGGACCAGACGAAGAAACTTTATTCGAAGACTGTGGAGAGGCTACTTTGACCTTTACCCGTCCTGAAATTAGTAACATCACAGTTCAAGACATGTGTATCATTACTTGGACGGGAACAGCTGTTAATGGCGTTGACTTCACGGTGATGCCCGACACGGTATTCTTTCCACCGGGAGTAGCATCTGTTTCGTTTACCATTGATGCCTTCTCTGACGGCCTTGCTGAGGGAATTGAAACCGTTCACATGGACATCATGAACTTGGCTGCTTGCAACGGGTCCGGACTTGTTAGCAATTTCGATTTCTTCGTAGCTGACATTCCTGATCCAATTACTGTTACAGGATACTCTCAAGATTTGTGCTTGGGCATGACAGCTACGCTGGAGCCTACCATTACAGGTGGTTACGGCAATTACGTTTATGCGTGGAGTACGAGTGAATCGACTCCAACGATTGATGTTTCTCCGATAAACTCCACTACTTACTTCTTGACGGTTACTGATACCTGCGGATGGCCTGGTGGCAATACCAATTTCCCCGTTAACATACTTGTGTTTCCGCAGCTAATAACAAGCATTGACAATGGAGACTTGACCTTGGGTTGTAACGAAAGTGTAAATATTACAGCAACTACAACCGGAGGAGATGGTGTATATACCTATTTGTGGACCGATGAAAATGGCGCAAACTTATTCGGTTGGGGCAATTCACTATTCTTCGGATCTTGGAATGGACCCGGAACTGTAAATGTTGAGGTGACTGATGGATGCGGACTTACAGCAACCGATCAAATTCAAGTTGCACTAAATATTCCACCTCTAGTTATTGATATTCCAGATACGATTAACGCGCCGTGTTTATCATTCTTCACCCTTACTGCGAACGTTACAGGTGGAGATAATTTCTACTCATATAGTTGGTACACCAATAATGTATACGAATGGGATGAGTGGGACAACATTTATGACAACACGGGAATCACGACTCAAGCAATTATTCAAGTAGATGTGAGCGACGGATGCGGACAAACAGCAACCGCAAACACTGTTGTTACGGTAGAAGCTCCGCCTCTTTCAGTAACTCTTCCTGCAGCATTGGCGGGAAACTGTATTACTCCATTTACCATTCAGCCAACTGTAACAGGTGGTGGTGGTACTATGTCATATGCTTGGACAAACAACGGAACACCAGCTTCAACCAGCGTGAACTATACCTTGACTCCTGGGGTTTCTACCAATATTGGATTGACAGTAACAGACGGATGCGGGTCTACAGCGAATGCTGCAGTTCCCATTACAATTACAAACCCTCCTGTATTTATTGATTTAGGAAACGACATTACTGCAGGTTGTTTGGATAATAACCTTATCACACCAACTATTTCAGGAGGGTCAGGTGGCAATAGTTTCGATTGGGTTGTGGATAATGCTGTTGCAGGAAATGGAACTACTTTTTCAATTGTAACACCGGTTGACGAGCAGGTCATTGGAATTATTACCGACGCTTGCAATCAAACTGATGCTGACACATTATTGATTTTTATTCCTAACCCACCTCTGAGCCTTGTAGCTTCTTTGGACACCGCTGTTTGTGTTTCGGGAACTGCAACATTGTATGCACAAGCTAACGGCGGCGGCGGCGGATTTACATACACATGGA
>JBJOPP010000252.1:0-3124 GCA_046050685.1 Bacteroidota bacterium | reverse complement strand
AATACTGCACCAAGGACCAGCGTGAAAAAAATCCACGGCGACATTCCTATCCACCAAAGGATTTTAGCATATTTTTTTTCCTGTTCGGGCGTGTTTTCCATAGGTACTGATTAACGCGTTTTTCGGCGTAAAATTTCAACAATCAAAACTAACCCATCTACTGCGCCTTGCCGAAATAATTCTTTATTTTTTCGGCTATTTTTTCCCCTACGACTTGTTCAATTTCTTTTTGTGTGGCCTGTTTTATTCTTGAAACAGAAGAAAAATGTTGAAGCAACTTCTCAATGGTCTTCTTGCCTACACCCGCAATATTTTCCAATTCAGAATGAATGGCACCCTTGCTTCTGCGCTGTCTGTGCTTGCTCAATCCGTATCGGTGTGCTTCATTCCGCAGATGCTGAATGATCTTCAGACTCTCGCTGCGCTTGTCGAGATAAATAGGAATACTATCTCCAGGAAAGAAGATTTCTTCCAAACGTTTCGCAATTCCAATCACCGCAATCTTTCCACGTAAACCCAACAAATCCAACGACTCCATGGCCGAAGAGAGCTGTCCCTTTCCACCATCAATAATTAACAACTGCGGCAACGGCTGCTCTTCTTGAATCAACCGCGAATACCTTCTGTAAATGGCTTCGCGCATGGAGGCAAAGTCGTCTGGGCCAACAACCGTTTGAATGTTGAAGATGCGGTAATCCGATTTGCTCGGCTTGGCGTTTTTAAAAACCACACACGCACTCACCGGATTGGTTCCTTGAATGTTCGAGTTATCGAAACACTCAATGTGTACGGGCAATTCAGAAAGACGCAAATCCTTCTTCATGGTTTCCAAAATGCGTTGGGTGTTGCGCTCGGGATCGAGGAATGCGGCACGCTTCCGTGCTTCCAACAAGAAGTGATTCGCATTTTTCAAGGAAAGATCCACTAACTTTTTCTTGTCGCCACGCTGCGGAACATGAAGCTCAAGCCCAGGAATTTTTTCATTTATATCGAAGGGAATAATTGCCGATTTCACCTGACTGTTCATACGTTCACGAAACGATCGTATCACGAACGCCAACGCCTCTTCGTCGGTTTCATCGAGCTGCCTTACCACCTCTGCCGTGTATACATGAACAATGCTACCGCGCATAATGTGCATATAATTCGCATACGTGCTTTGCGCATCAGAAGCAATGCTGAAGACTTCAACATTGTCAATGTCAGTATTTACAATGGTCGACTTCGCTTGGAAATTTTCCAAGGTTTGAATACGCTCTTTCAACTGTTGCGCTTGTTCAAACTTTTGTTCTGAAGCCAAATGAATCATCTCTTTTTTCAAGGTCTTCACAGCCTCTAAATATTCTCCTTTTATGATTCTCTTGATGTGCTGAATGCCTTGCTGATAGTCTTCTTCACGCTGTTTCCCAATACAAGGGCCTAGGCAATTTCCTAAATGATATTCCAAACAAACCTTGAATTTCTTCGCTTGAATATTGGCTTTTGAAAGGTTCAATGTACAGGTACGAAGGGGGTACAATTCCTTGATTAAATCTAAGATTGAATACAATGATTTTCCGGAGGTGTATGGACCAAAATACGTAGAGCCGTCGTTCAAAATTTGTCGCGTACTCAACACACGCGGGAACGGTTCGTTTTTAATAACAATACTCGCGTAAGACTTATCGTCCTTCAATAAAATGTTATAACGCGGTTTGAATTTTTTAATGAGTGAGTCCTCCAACAACAAGGCATCGGATTCCGTTTCAACGACCGAATATTTGATGTCGCGAATTTTCTTCACCATCAACTTCGTCTTGATACTGTCGTGCTTAATCTTATTGAAATAACTCGTCACCCGATTCTTCAGCACCTTCGCTTTACCTACATACAAAATGGAACCGTTCTCTTCGAAGAACTGATAAACGCCCGCCTTTTCAGGTAGGGCCTTCAATATACTTTTGATGTGATCGGAAACTTCCACATGACAAATATCGGTATATCTTCGCCACAATGAATTTTGTAACAGGTGCAACGGGTTTAATTGGAAGTCATTTGGTTCTTCGATTGGTGGAAGAAGGAATGCCTGTTACGGCTTTATTTCGAAATGAAAAAGGCCAATCGGAAGTCTACAATCTATTTCAATTTTACGGAAAGGAAAATCTGTTTCCTCTAGTTGAATGGGTGAAAGGTGACGTGGAAGATGCAGACGATATGTATGAGTTGACGGAAGGCGCCGACATTGTTTTTCATTGCGCAGCCATTGTTTCCTATCACAAAAAGGAAGCGTCGCGCATGTTGGAAGTTAACATTAACGGGACGAAAAACGTAGTGAACGCTTGTATTGAGAACGACGTGAAGCACTTGATTCACATCAGTTCCATTTCAGCTTTGGGCGATTCGAAAGGAGAAATCATTGACGAAGAAACACCACGCAATTTCAACGATTATCATTCGAATTATTCGAAGGGAAAATATCTTTCCGAACAAGAAGTTTGGAGAGGAGTTCAGGAAGGATTGAATGCTACCATTCTGAATCCGGGTGTCATCTTCGGTCCGAATAATTGCACCCGCAGTTCTGGGACTATGATTGCACGCATAGACAAAGGCCTTCCGGCCTTGCCCGCTGGTGGAAGCGGAATTGTATCCGTATTGGATGTGGTGGAAGTAATGGTTCTAGCAGCCAAACAAGCACCCACGAATGAGCGTTATATTTTATGTGCTGAAAACGTTCGCATGTCGGAACTCTTCACCAAAATTGCGAATGCCCTTCATGTGAAGATCGGAAAGAACATAGCCAAGAAGTGGCAAATTGTTTTGGTGTATTACATGGAGGCATTGATTGAATTGTTTACTGGGAAGCGTGCAACGATTACCCGAGAGATCATTCGCAATTACGACGAAGTGAAACAGTTCGATGGAAGTAAAGTCACGCGAGCATTCGAGTTTCAATACCGAGATACTTTTACAAGTATTGAGGATACCATAATGTATTACAAGGTTCTTTCGAAAGGTGCTTCGCAAGCCGAATAGAAAAGAAAAAACCCTTTCAACCACAGCTGAAAGGGCTTCTTAAACCAAACCAAACCTCAAAACCTAAATCGTATTATCTGTCGGCGTAAATCCAAACGCCAAGCTGGATGTT